>NZ_QTMQ01000029.1:0-706 GCF_003604095.1 Clostridium sp. AF15-41 | reverse complement strand
AACGGAAAGGCTTTCACCAGATGCTCTATAAACATAGCAGAAGAATACGTGTTGTGTTCTTCAAAAGCCTCTACGAAACGCCATCTGGAATACTCGTCAATGGCAGTATACTGAAAGAATTGTTTGCCGATGACCTTGGGGTTTTTGAGGCATGCAGAAGGAACAAATTTTACATCAACCTGTATACGTTGCCCCGGATAATCCATCTGTTCGTAAGGCTTTGGAATATATTTAGGATTTGGCGGATGAACTGCCATAATTCCCTGCTTACGGAGAAATCTGTATAGTCCAGGGATGGAACGGGAGTAACCACGCTGCTTGAGTTTAACCCAAAAGACAACAAGACCGGCATTGGGATTGCGTCTGCGCATATCAAAGATCAGCTTGATCTCTTCAGGGGTATGTTGGTTTGGATGATGATGGGGTCTGCGAGAGCGGTCACGAAGGGACTCAATAGAACCGTCATAACGTCGTTTCCAACGATAAATGTATTGACGGTTGGTTTTATATTTGATAGCAGCTTTGGTGACACCAAACCTTTCAGCGTATTTGATTAAGGATAGACGATACCGCATATCTTGTGTTATAGTAGCCATAGCAGAGAACTCCTTTTTTGTTTTTTTGTTGTGGTGACTAAAATATAACACAAAAGAAGTATCTCTGCTTTTTTTATATTCAGTTGTAACACATGTATTGTAATCCTACA
>NZ_QTMQ01000028.1:0-1452 GCF_003604095.1 Clostridium sp. AF15-41 | reverse complement strand
ATATATTATGATTTGTAAATTATAGACACTTGCAAATTCAAGTTTGTAGAATCAAGAAAATCGGAATTTTTAGGAGAAAACGATGAAGAAATGGACAAAAATATTGTTGATAATAGTTATAGTTATTTTACTTTTGTTTGTGGGAATGTCCTATTTTATAGGGACGCAAGTTTTCATGGGGTCTACTCAATTGGTTACTTGTGAAGATACTTCAAAAGTGAAAGATAGTTTTTGGGAAAGATATAATATGGATTATGATGTTTTCTGCAGTACATATACTATAGAAAAAGTTGAAATCACTTCAACTTTTGATGAACATATGATACCGGCAGATTACATATATGCTCTTGGTGAAGAAGGAGATAAGAATAATCCAACAGTTATTTTAGTGCATGGTCTTGGTGGAAATCGTTATACCAATTATCCTTTAGCAGAAATGTTTTTACAGAAAGGATATAATGTATTGACTTATGACCAGAGAAGTAGCAACGAAAATACAGCTCAATATACTACATTTGGATACTGGGAAAAATATGATTTGATTGATTACATTGATTATGTCTATAGCCATGCACCGGAGCAAGTGATAGGAATATGGGGTACATCGTTTGGTGGAGCAACTGCAGGATTAGCAATGGGAGATAAGGATGTTGAAAACAAAGTGGATTTTCTGATTCTAGATTGTCCGGTTAGTGATATGAAATGGATGGTAGAAGAAGAAATGAGAAAGATGGATATTGGATTGCCTATATCTTACATGACATTCTGTGGCAACATTATCAACAAAATGAAATTGGGATTTAGTTATGATGATGCAAATGTATGTGACAAAATTGCAGATATTGAAATTCCGGTTTTGGTAATAAACAGTGAAGCAGATACATTAACCCCACAGTTTATGGGACAAGAAATATATGATTCAATACAAAATGAAGAAATTAAAATGATTTGGACGGTAACTGATAGTGAACATACAGAAATATGGTTAGATCATAACCAAGAATATCGAGAAAAGGTTCAAGAATTATTGAATTTTACTAAATGATAGAAATAGGGAAAGTAAACTTTCAGTTTGTGGAATCAAGAAAATCGGAATTTGGAGGGGAATAACATGAATAGATTTGGTGTAAAGCTAATTCTTTCAATCGTTTCTTTTTTGGCAGTCAATATCTGGCTTATAGGTAAGGGTGTAGCAAAGGGCGCTGCTGACTTTTTCATATCTGCAACGGTTGAGGAAACAATACTATTTATCATTTTACAGCTATTAGTTGTACTGATATATTTTATATATCCTCTTACGGTAAAAAAATATAAAATCATTTACTGGTCTGTATCTGAAGCCTTAGTCATTATTACAGTTCTCTTTTGGGGAATATTTATTGTCGGTCCGATTTGGTTAAAATAAGCAAATTTGAATTTGCAAGTGTCTATAATTTACAAATCATAATATAT
>NZ_QTMQ01000027.1:0-1783 GCF_003604095.1 Clostridium sp. AF15-41 | reverse complement strand
TCTGTCTTTCCTCCAGTACAATATCAAAAAAAACATTAAACGCACAGTATACCTCTTCAACATCTCCCTCACACATTTCTTTAATTGCTTCAATAATCATATCCGGAATACAATCATACCCACCCTCGTTATACAGTGCATAAATTCCTCTTGATATAAGATTATTCCAATCCGTAACATCCGCATCTGGTGGAAAGCCATAATAATAAAATTTGCAACGATACTCACCCTTTCCCTCTAACAATTTGACCATATCAGCACATTCTACGGCTTTTCTTGCAATTCCTACATAATCAATCATGCTCGCACTCCCTTTTATCAGTTATCAATACTACTTATCAATTACAATATCGCCCCTCTACTACATCAGAGTCAAGCATCTTTGCTATTTTTTAATATCTTATATCTATTAACGCATATAGTTTTTATGGATAACTATTTTCTTAAATATATCAATTTCAAAAATTATTCCCAATTCACAATATGCAACTAAGACATTTTCCGATTTTTTTATAATATTATCATATCCCCGTAATACCTTTGCACAAACTATATCATTAATTTTCCATACTTCATTTCCATAATAATCATACGCAATAATATTATTAGGAATTTCTTTATTTTCTCTTATCAACACTACAAAAATATCAGAGAAATAAATAATTTTTTTAATAGTTGTATCAAAAATTATACTCTTATTATTTATTTGAATTTTTTTATTATATACTTTTATCATATCATCTTGCTCCCATTTATTTCAGCTCAATTATATTACTAAACCACTTGTCCTCCAAAAGCACATCTTTGATAGCATACTGTATATATCCCCCAAGAGTTCCCCAAATTTCTTATGGGCCTACAATACTTACTTCTAAAATAATATCCTTAGGTATATCAATATATACTACTTTATCTGGGATTTGTGGTAATGAATATTTTTCTGCTATTTCCATTGCATTTAAACCAATAATGTCAGCAACTCTCAAAATAAATGGACTTTTTTGCATATTTATAGTTTCTAGTTCATCACTTATATTAACACAATCATCAATTGATTAATAATCCACCTTCATTCCGCTTCTTCCATGTCATATTCTAAACATTTCCCATATTTTTCTTTTAGTATTTTCACCCATCGCTTTATAGCTCCCCACATACCATCAGAATGTCTCCAGCCTTCCCAGTCAAAACATTTACTTAATTTTTCTTTATTATTAAAAACCGCCTGCATAACTACAGGTTTTATCTGCTCTGATATATGAAATGGTGCCGGTTTGAAATCCCGTCTTTCATACATTACAGCGCAAAAGAAAACTCGAAACGCACAGTATACACCTTCAACATCTCCCTCACACATTTCTTTAATTGCTTCAATAATCATATCCGGAATACAGTCATACCCACCCTCGTTATACAGTGCATAAATCCCTCTTGATATAAGATTATCCCAATCCGTAACATCCGCATCCGGTGGAAAGCCATAATAATAAAATTCGCAACGATACTCACCCTTTCCCTCTAACAGTTTGACCATATCATCACATTCTACGGCTTTTCTTGCAATTCCTACATAATCAATCATGCTCTTAATCTCCTTTATTTCCTTTTAAATTTTATCGGCTCGCTAGAATATACTTTTTATGAGCTACATCCAGCCATGAGCTTCTAATAAAAATTTATCTGGTATACGCAATTTTAATTCATTATCAACTTTTCTAAAAAATTCATATATATTTTTATCCGAATAACAATTTTTTCCTTTTGACAATAAAATATGCGTCGA
>NZ_QTMQ01000026.1:1227-2565 GCF_003604095.1 Clostridium sp. AF15-41 | reverse complement strand
GCAATTCCTATGTAATCAATCATATTCGTACTCCCTTTTAGTAGTTATCAATATTCAATTTTTCATATAATTGATATTTTAATAAATTATCTCTTGCCATTGCAAATTTTGAACAATTATACTTTTTATAAATTTTTTCTGCATCTTTTATTGTCATTTTATACATCTCTATATGTATTTCCATTATATATAAAATCTGCAAACAATCCTTTACTATTACTTCCTGTATTTACCGATGTCGTTTTTAATTTCTCATGCAAGAACTGGGGAATTGCTAGGGAATGGGGGCATTTATATGCACTGCGAGTTAATGATTTCATCCCATTCTTCGCTTAAAATATTTTTAAATACTATACCACAAAACTGAGATTGAGAAAAAAGCAAATAATTCATATTGTCAATTTTATATGCTTGTAGTTTCTCTTTATTTATTGAATTACTTAATATCAGAATGTCATTATTATCTCGAATTGCATCAAATTTTCTCTCGACAATTAAATAAAACTTATTCTCAATATTAAATTGCTCATCTTCAACAATAATTGTTCCTTCTTGATAATCTATTTCATTATAGAGCTTTTCACTTAATATTTTTTCGTCTTGGATAAAATAAGTAATATATTCTATTGTTCCGTTATTAGGATTAATCGCAATATCTAACGGCGGCTTGCATTTATCTTCGTAAAGCAAATGGAAATTTTGTCCTGATTGTTTTATCTCTGCTCCTACCTTAAACAAAAGCAACCCTTTACTCATTCCTTCAATTTTACGTATATATTTTTTATTCATTTTAACGCATTTTATATTCATAAACATTCCTAACTTAATATAACATTCTGGCATGATAAACCACACCTGTCTGTGTATCTATCATAAAACAAACCATATTCTTCTTTTTCCATATCTTTATTGATAATAATAATTGCATTATTAATTAACATCTCAAATTTCATAAAATATGCCTCTGTCTATCTCAAGTTTCCATATACAAATACTGTCTGCCACATCGTCTGCACTTTTCGAAGAACCCTTCATCAGCTCAAAGAGCTCATCCATCCTATCTGTGAAAGCCGCTTCAACACATCCGAAGATGCTTCAAGACCTCACGCCTTTCTCAGCCAGTCAAGTCCTGTATTTCCGAAGTTCTTTGCAAACAGCTTATAGGATATATCATTTCACCTATTACTTAATCAAACTACTTAGGGTTATCAAAAACATCTTTATATTTTAAATAAAACTCATCAGTCATCTTCCATATCAGACTCTGAACACGTCTCGTAATCTTCCTGCAGTATTTTCACCCATCGTTTTATAGCTCCCCACATACCATCAGAATGA
>NZ_QTMQ01000026.1:0-1217 GCF_003604095.1 Clostridium sp. AF15-41 | reverse complement strand
TTATAGCTCCCCACATACCATCAGAATGACTCCATCCTTCCCAGTCAAAACATTTACTTAACTTTTCTTTATTATTAAAAACCGACTGCATAACTACAGGTTTTATCTGCTCTGATATATGAAATGGTGCCGGTTTGAAATCCCGTCTTTCAT
Source organism: Clostridium sp. AF15-41 (assembly GCF_003604095.1). Classification (NCBI taxonomy): domain Bacteria; kingdom Bacillati; phylum Bacillota; class Clostridia; order Eubacteriales; family Clostridiaceae; genus Clostridium; species Clostridium sp. AF15-41. Next base: position 1,064 of record NZ_QTMQ01000026.1, on the reverse strand, counting down.
ACCTTACAGCGCAAAAGAAAACTCGAAACGCACAGTATACCTCTTCAACATCTCCCTCACACATTTCTTTAATTGCTTCAATAATCATATCCGGAATACAGTCATACCCACCCTCGTTATACAGTGCATAAATTCCTCTTGATATAAGATTATTCCAATCCGTAACATCCGCATCTGGTGGAAAGCCATAATAATAAAATTCGCAACGATACTCACCCTTTCCCTCTAACAGTTTGACCATATCATCACATTCTACGGCTTTTCTTGCAATTCCTATGTAATCAATCATATTCGTACTCTCTTTTATCTGTTATCAATTCTCTATTCATTTTTCTTTAAATAATGAACCATTCATTTCTAAGCGAGATATTAAAAAATCTGTAAATGAATAAGCAATTCTTACAAACTTATCATTACCATGTTCATTATAAAAATATATTGGGGGATTATCTCCCTCATTCAGTTTAAAAAAGCAAAACATACACCCCTGACTCATCCAAAATACAAAATCTTCATCCAATAATATATTTTTAGAATTATTTTCAATAAGTAATTCATTTGCTCCTTCTTTTAAATAAAATATTTCATTCATAAAGCAAGAGTCACCTCTCATAAATTGTCCACCAGTTCCATTTCCCATACATTTCATAAATTCTATATATGACTGTGGTAAACAAAAACCTTTACAAAGCTGTTGTAATTCACTTATTTGTTTTTCTGTACAACCATTCATAATTATATTTTCATTATTCAGTTTTCTTATTAATTCATCAATATATTTCATGAAAAGTTTCTCCAGCTTATTTATATACCTCAATTCTAATAATCTTTAAGCAAAGTAATTATATCTTTATCATTTAATGCGTTTATTTTTATCCCACTATTTTCAATGGTACTAATCAATGCAATATAGTTATATAAAACAACTCCAAATTGCAGAAAAACAAATAATGCATCAGTTATATCAGTCATATCATTTACATATATTTTCTTTTTTTCCATATTATTAATAACAATTAAACTAATATAATTATCACAATTTATAAGACTTAAACTATAAATAT
>NZ_QTMQ01000025.1:0-7641 GCF_003604095.1 Clostridium sp. AF15-41 | reverse complement strand
TATCTGGCATCTGTGTAACATATGTTTGACAAACCTACAAAGATTAATTGGTTTATAAGACAAATTTCTATAATGCAATGCACATTACTTTCAGGGGCAATGGCAGGTTTGTATTTTGTATTAGCCACCATGATTTTGTTTGTTGCGTATGGAGAGCCAAATCATCGGTATAAATTATACATATTATTAGCCACGGCAACACTTCTTACACTATCCTGCATTCTCGCCTTTTTCCTATATTCCAGCCATTTGAAAAAAGAAAATGATCTGAAAACAAAGAATATTGAAGTTCAGGAAGAAAACGACGGCTTGCGGTTGGCGTTATATGCCAATATGGAAATGATGGATGATGATATGCGGCAATATCGTCATGATAATAGACATCATAGGGCGGTTCTTAGAGAATTGGCTTCTAAAGGAGACTTGGAGGAAATAAAAGATTACCTGGCACAGCTTTCGGAACAAGATGAAGATCTAAAGAAGAAAAATGTGCTATATACCGGAAATTATATGGTGGATGCCATCATAAATGGAATTATTGCGAAAGAGGATTATTCAGATGTTAAGTTCCATTGTGAAGGTAAGTTGCCACGAAAATTAATGATTCAGGATGTTGACTTGAGCGGACTGCTTTCGAATGGTTTGGAAAACGCAGCGGAAGCCTGTTTACATAGTAATGGTGATAAGTGCGTTCTGTTCAAAGCTGCAAGTTATGAGAACATGATTCATTTTGAGATTAAGAATACATATGATAGTACAAGATATAAAGCACTTTCAAAAGGAGATTTTGAAACAACAAAGAAGGATAGTGAATATCATGGATATGGAATAGAAAGTATGCGCCGTGTTGTAAAGAAATATGATGGTAAGCTGGAGTATATCGTAGAACCGGAGTGGGTGATTACAGATATATACTTACAGCAAAAAGATGAAATATAAAAAATATGCTTAGAAACAAAAAAGTCCTATGATCTGTTGCGTGATTGTGTAAGTCGGTTAGCAGACCATAGGATTCTTTGATATATAGGGCTTTTATTTGCTTAGTGAGGCAAGCTGAGCTTTTAATGCAGCAATTTCTGCGTCCTTTTCAGCCATAGCTGCAACCGCTTCATCCCGTTCTTTTTTCAGCTCATCGATCATGTAGTTGACTGTATTCTCATCCAATTTTCGTAATGCTTCAGAAAACATGGTAACAACCTCCTCCGGGTGATACAGATATTCTGACATATCAATGCAGATAGCCTTCATCCATGGATAGTCGGATATCAGTGCTGCAAGGTCATCCATGGTAGTTGCCGTTAACAGGGATAACCATGCGTTAAGTTCGTTGATATCTTTAGAATACTTACTTTTTCGGAAGACGTCAAGGGCAACGACATAGTATTCCTGTAGAAGACGAAGGTCGATCCCGGTATCAAATGCTGCTTTTCCATGATGCAGATAAATGTCAGCCAGATCGGCAGTCTTACATTCTTTCGGGCTGTTTTCAAACATCACGATCGTATAAACGGTTTTCAGATCCTGATAGGTGAATGTACTTCCCTTTTCCCCTTTTACTCTGGTGTACTGGCGGAGCAGAAGATCAGCAGAGTAGCAGGACATCCGCTCACCGGGGAATGTATATGGGATTTTTTGAATCTCGACATTTGCGATCGAACCGTCTTCTAACTGAACAATGATATCCAGAAGCAGGAGAGAGGTTGATGGCAGCATACTGTCTTCATTTGACAGGATACACTTCACAGTTACATTTGTACCGATGATACTGCTGATCAGACGCGATAATCGTTCCGGGTATATGTCCGGGTTGAACAGCTTCTTGAAAAATGGATCATAGGTCAACGGCAGACTTTTCTTCCCTTCCATGAATTCGAGAAAGTGCGATTTCCATTTGTCGGGCCAGTTCAGATATGTCCGATAAATAGATGGATTCTTTTTCAGTTCCATCAGACATTCATTTTTGGTTCGGGCTGGGAAAAGCTGTTGAATGTTTTTTATGGCAGACGATTTGTTAGGTTCTGTTGATGTGATAGTAGTGTTTTCTATTTCATTTTCATTGTACATAAATTTATTTCCTCTCAATTTCCGGCGCCTTTTTTGTCGACAAGGTCAGCTTACCAGAAATAAAGGAAAAAAGTTTGTAAATGTAATGAATGGTATGTCTGGATGTAATAACTTGCACTTTTACAGAAATTTTTTATTAATTTCCTCTGGCATATTGACGACTCTTTTTTTTTTTTTATAATGTTTATGCCGTTTTTCAGCTTGTATCGGTTTGTAAAAAAGGCGGAGATATTGATGAATAATTATCAAAAAATAGGTGAGGTGAGAGAAAAAAGGACGGGTCAATAAACCAAAAGTAAGGGTACTGTAAAAATTTGTATGGAACAAGGAGGATCAAAGAAAATGATACAAAAGAAGATAAGAAGTCTGATCTATGCGGGCTTGGGATTGATTTTATGTGTATTGCTGTGTGGCGGAATCGGTATGACTGCACAGGCGTATTATGAAGATGATGATACATATAATGGTTTTCAATATTTTAAAATGGGTGATGGAGTTTCAATTGATGGATATATAGGTGATGAGACAGAGCTTGTAATTCCAGAAGAAATTGATGGCATGAAGGTCACATGTATAGGCGAAAATGCATTTTGGGGGAAGAGTGATTTAACGAGTATAACCATACCGGAAAGTGTAATCTGGATAAGGGATCATGCATTTTCAGAATGTAAAGGTATAACAAGTATAATAATTCCAGCCAATGTGGATAGAATAGATTTCGGTGTCTTTTCGGGATGCGATAAATTAGAAAATATTACAGTAAGCAAGGAAAATAAATATTATGACAGCAGATATAATTGCAATGCGATCATTAAAACTTCAAGTAACACATTAGTTAGTGGATGTATAAAAACAGTGATTCCAAAAGATGTAACAAGCATAGGGGACGATGCGTTTTCGGATTGTATAGGCTTAACAAGCATAACCATACCGGAAAGTGTAACAAGTATAGGGTACTTTGCGTTTAAGTCCTGCCACAGTTTAACAAGCATAACTATGGCAGAGGGGTTAACAGATATAGGGGTTGGTGCATTTTATTACTGTAGCAGTTTAACGAGCATAACCATACCAAAGAGTGTAACAAGTATCGAGAGCAGTGCATTTCATGACTGTAGCAGTTTAACGAGCATAACTATACCGGAGGGCGTAACAAAATTAGAGCGTAATACATTTAAGGACTGTAGCAGTTTAACCAGTGTAACATTGCCAAAAAGTTTAACAAGTATACGGGGCTGGGCGTTTGATAACTGCAGCAGTTTAACAAGCATAACAATACCAGATGGGGTAACATGCATAAGTTTTCATGCGTTTGCGAACTGTAGTAAGTTAACTTATGTTGCTATTCCGGATAGTGTTACAGAATTTGAAGAATATGATGAAGATGGAGAGTTATTAGCAATTTTTGAGAACTCACCAAATGTAACCATCATCTGTAACAAAGATTCAGCTGCATACCAATATGCGACAGAGCATAATATACCGGTTAAATTAGTATCCGAAACAGAGAATCCATCAAATGATCCAAAGAAGAACAACACAAAAACGGCTACCCCGGCGAAGAAAGGTACAACCCTTACTGTTGCATCTAAGAAGCTTAAAGTAAAGGTAACTTCATCTTCGAAGAAGAACCCAACTGTTACAATTACGAAGTTTACTGATAAGAAAGCCAAGAAGCTTACCATTCCTGCAACTGTAAAAGTGAAAGGTGTTACCTATAAGGTAACTGCGGTCTATGACAAAGCATTCAAGGGCAATAAGAAGTTGACAACAGTTACGATCGGAAGCAACGTGACGACGATCAGTAAAGAAGCATTCTCCGGCTGCAAGAATCTGAAGAAGATCACAGTTACAGCAGGAAAGCTTAAGACCATCAGTAAGAATGCATTCAAAGGTATTAATAAGAAAGCAACCATTACTGTGAAAGGCACAAAGAAAGCAAAAACAGCTTTAAAGAAACAGTTGAAAAAGAAATCCATCGGATATGTAAAGACATGGAAGATTAAATAATAAGAAAATGAATTTATAAAGCCTCTGTCTGTTATAGATATATATGAATCTATAGCAGGCAGGGGCTTTGTTATATTTTATATGATATGAGATACTGTATCCGGATTTTTTACTAGATAAACTTGTTTTCCACACTGATATCCGTTACAATCAAACATGGAGAGACGGCGGCAATATATTAAGATATACATGTTATTCTGTTCTGTCAGGAAAGGAGATGGGACATGGATAACGAATTAATATATTCCGCTGATGCGACATATCAGAAAGCACAGTATGATGCCTGTGCCAAGCGGCTGCTGGGACAGAAGATCATACTGGCGCATATACTGATACGGGTAGTAGATGAATTTAAAGGCATGGATGCAGAGACGGTCGCTTCGCTGATTGAGGGTGAACCGTATATCAGTCAGGTTCCGGTTGAGCCCGGACTAACGAACAAAGAAACAGTGGATGCCAGAACCGGTGAACGGATTGTTGGACTGAACATAGAAAGCTCCGAGATAGACGAGGGAAAGATATATTTTGATATCATTTTCTATGTACGGATGAGGGATGGACTGGCGAAAATGATCATCAATCTGGAAGCACAAAAGAATGAACCGACAAAGTATCACATCTTAAATCGGGCAATCTTTTACACCGCAAGGCTGGTATCTTCTCAGAAAGAGCGGGAATTTACCGGTTCTGATTACAACGAGATCAAACAGGTGTATTCAATCTGGATCTGTATGAATATGAAAGAGAACAGTTTGAGTCATATCCATATGGTAAAGGATGATTTACTTGGTAATCAGGACTGGAAAGGCAATCTGGAGATTCCTAATATCGTGATGATTGGGCTGGCAAAGGAGATTCCGCCAAGGGAAGAAAGATATGAATTGCATCGATTGCTGGGAGCATTATTGTCGCAGACAATGACAGCAGAACAAAAATTGAAGCTTATGAAACAGGAGTATGATATACCGGTAGAGAGACACGGTATAGGAGATGGGGTGAAAATCATGTGTAATCTGAGTGAAGGTGTAGAAGAAATGGGATATGCAAAGGGCGAAGCCGCTGGAATGATCGCTGGCAAAGCTGCTGGCAGGGCAGAAGGCGAAAAAATAGGCGAAGCACGAGGTAAGGTCATTGGAAGGTCTGAAGGAAGATTAGAAGGAAAATCTGAAGAAAGAGCTGATATTGTTCTGAAAATGCATAAGAAAGGCTATTCCTTAGAGCAGATCATGGATGTAACCGAAATGAGTGAAGCTGAGATTAAGGCAATCATAGGATAAGAGCATAAGCAGAACAGATAACATGTATATTTTATAGAAGTCCGGATATGGCAGAAATGATGTATCTGGACTTTTTTGCCTCAATAATATCCCTGATATAGCACCGAAAACAGGCGGCGCTTTATTAGGTATCCGTATTTTCCCATTGAGAAAACCAACCATTTTACATATAATTGAAGCGTGGAATAAATGCAGAACAACCGTCGGATGATGGTGATAAGATATACGAAAGGAGCATAGATAAATGGAAGAAAATAAAACGTATATAGCAATTGACCTGAAATCCTTCTATGCTTCTGTAGAATGTAGAGAACGGAACAGAGATCCTTTGACTACAAATCTGGTAGTGGCAGATGCGAGCCGGACAGAGAAAACGATCTGTCTGGCGGTATCCCCCTCCCTTAAGGCATATGGAATACCGGGCAGGGCGAGACTATTTGAGGTTGTTCAGAAGGTTCGTGAAGCAAATAATATAAGAAGACGGAATATACCGGATCATCATTTTACCGGGGCGTCGGATGACAGCACGAAGCTGGGGGCAGATCCGACTCTTCAGCTTGATTATATTATTGCTCCTCCACGCATGGCACTTTATATGGAATACAGTACACGGATCTATGACATTTATTTGAAATACATTGCGCCGGAGGATATTCATATATATTCGGTCGATGAGGTATTTATGGATGTGACCGGATATCTGAATACCTATCATATGACAGCCAGAGAGCTTGCTATGATGATGATACGGGATGTGTTGAAGACGACCGGAATCACAGCGACAGCCGGAATCGGAACCAATCTGTATCTCTGCAAGATCGCGATGGATATCGTGGCGAAGCATATCGAACCGGATAGGGATGGCGTGCGGATCGCGGAGCTGGATGAAATATCGTACCGCAGGAAGCTTTGGAGTCACAGACCGATCACAGATTTCTGGCGTGTCGGTCAGGGCTATGCGAAGAAATTAGCGGAATATGGGCTATACACGATGGGCGATGTGGCAAGATGCTCGGTCGGAAAGGCAAATGAATTATATAATGAAGATTTACTCTATAAGTTATTTGGCATTAATGCAGAGTTGCTGATCGATCATGCATGGGGATATGAGCCTTGCACGATGGACCAGATCAAGGCATATAAACCGGAGACGAATAGCATTTGCACAGGACAGGTACTGCATTGTCCGTATGATTTTGATAAGACAAGGCTGGTTGTAAAGGAAATGACTGATCTTATGTCGCTTGATCTGGTGGATAAGGGACTTGTTACGGATCAGATCGTGCTTACGATCGGATATGATATTGATAATCTGACAGACCCGGCGAGAAAGAAGAGATATAAAGGTGCGGTTACGACGGATCGATATGGACGAAAGGTTCCGAAGCATGCGCATGGAACGATCAATCTGAAGCGGCAGACCTCATCGACGCAGATGCTTATGGATGCGGTAATGGAACTGTATGACCGGATCGTCGATAAGGATCTTTTGATCCGGAGGATCAATATTACCGCGAATAAACTGGCGGATGAACATACTGTCGCGAATGACGATGCGTATGAGCAGCTTGATTTTTTTACAGATTATGAGGCTGTAAAAAAACAAAGGGAAAAAGAGGAAGCAGATCTGGATCGGGAACGTCACATGCAGGAAGCTATGCTCAGTATTAAGAAAAAATATGGGAAAAATGCAATTCTGAAGGGGATGAACCTGCAGGAGGGAGCAACGGCGAAAGACAGAAATGCACAGATCGGCGGACATAAGGCATAAAGAGGTATATATAACATGCAGGATCAGAACAACCATAAATATGATGATATCATTCATTTGGAACACCCTGTTTCAAAGACACATCCGCAGATGTCACTCTATGACCGGGCGGCACAATTTGCGCCATTTGCAGCATTGACAGGACATGCGGCGGCGATTCGTGAGACTGCCAGACGGACAGATGAGAAACGGGTGCTCAGTGATGAAGTATTGGAAGAGCTGAATGAGAAACTAAACATTATTTCAGCAAATATAGGTACAGAACAGTTAATGGATATTACCTATTTCGTACAGGATGAGAGAAAAGCCGGAGGAGAATATGTTACGCATTCCGGTATCGTTAAGCGAATCGATCTGTACAGGAGAGCGGTGATCATGGCAGATGAAACGATCATACCGATTGAAGATATCAGTCGGATAGAAAGCGATCTGTTTTCCGGTTTGGAGTAACGTAAAAATTATATGAAAATGCCTGAAAATTATGTAGGTTTGTCAAACATATGTTACACAGATGCCAGATAA
>NZ_QTMQ01000024.1:0-10984 GCF_003604095.1 Clostridium sp. AF15-41 | reverse complement strand
TATCTGGCATCTGTGTAACATATGTTTGACAAACCTACATTTCTTTGGCAGCGTTTTTGGTGGATTCGGTATTTGGGCTGCAGGCTGTGGCAGAGGCTGTTGATCCTCGCAACGTCCCTGTTCATCACACACGCCTGATCCGCTCATGCTCCTGTGCTAACTCGCCCTTCGGGCTCAGACAAGCACCCGCATGAGCTGGCAGCGTGTTCTTCACGTCGGTCCTTTTGCGAATGTCCAAACATCCTCTGCCACAGCCTGCAGCCCAAATACCGCCCTAACAACACTGAAAAAAACAGATCAGGCAGGTATGATGAACAGAAACATTGCTGGACAACATATATAAATTGGCAAGTCATGAAATCCGGCTATCGATAAAGCAAGATGCATGTTTAACAGCCGGATTCTGTGACCTGCTGATTTGTATATGGTGTCATTTGCATATGTTTCGTTACGAAGAACACACTGCCAGCGAATGCGGGTGCTTGTCTGAGCCCGAAGGGCGAGTTAGCACTGGAGCATGAGCGGATCAGGCGTGTGTGATGAGTAGAAACATTGCTGGACAACATATATAAATTGGCAGGTCATGAAATCCGTCTATGTTGAACATGCAATCTTCAAAAATTCTACCGCTGACGACTTCCTACGACCACGCCTTTGCGGAGGTCTGCAAAAAAGTCCTTCATCAGGCTGCTGCACTCCTCCTGACAGATACCATATACTGTTTCTACCTGATGATTAAATGCCGACATATCGAACATATTAAGGATCGAACCGGCGCATCCGGCTTTCTTATTCATACACCCGATCACAACCTTCGGGATCCTTGCCTGTACGATGGCTCCGGCACACATCTGACACGGTTCTAATGTCACATACATCGTACAATCCTCCAACCGCCAGTCACCGAGTTTCTTTGATGCCTGCTCGATCGCCAGCAGTTCTGCATGCGCCAGTGTTGTCTTCTTCAGATTTCTCTTGTTATACCCCCGTGCGATCACCTTATTATCCTTTACGATCACACAACCGATCGGAACATCTCCCTGAACATAAGCTTTCTGCGCCAGCTTAATTGCCTTTTTCATATAAATCTCATACATCTTCCTGTCTTCACCCGACATCTCAGGTTCTGTCCCTTGCCGATCTACGTATATATCTTTTACTTCATCTTCCCTGTTCCGTATATTCTGATCATCTTCTATCCCCTGTCCTATTACATTTTCTTCTGTATTCTGTTCCATTTTCTTCTCCATGCCGGCATCCTCCGTCATTCAACCTGCGCTCTTCACCATGCCGTTTTTTTCTATCATTCAATAAACATTATTTTATGCCACAGCTCTTTTTTTATTTCAGATCCACCACCCAGTAGCCAAAGCTTCCTGTCTTGATCCTTGTCTCCTTCACCGGAATAAAACGATCAAATCCAAAGATTCCTGCGAGATACTTCTCTTTGGATGAATACTCTCCCGGCACTCCCAATATGTATCCGTTCGTATCTTCTTCATCAAACAGCACCCTGCCGAGCATCAGATATTTATAACTGTAAAATCCATGTGTCAGGAAGCTATTCACCCCCAACCGCCAGTTATCCATGTTCAGCAGTCCGATATCGTTCGGATTGATCTTTACACACTCGATCACTCCGTTTTCTCCATCCGGACAATTCGGCAGGAGCGGAAGCTTTTCCCGGTTCGCCATCAGTTCTGCCGCTCTTCCGTCTTCTTTCATTGTTTCTAAAACCTCGGCTGCCGTTACTCGTTTCTCCGTTTCTTCATCGGCCCGGGAAAATATCTTTTCATCCGGAGACTCCTCCGATTCCGGCAAAACGGTTTCCGAGTTGTCTGTATCTGTATGTGCCGTTTCTTTCACCTCTGAAGCCATTGTCTCCGTCTCAGATTCGCTGTCCATGTTTTCTGATTCCGCCATCGTCTCGGACACGATTCTTCTCCGATCATACTCTGTTACTGCAATTCCGCGGGCAGCTTCTTCCTCCCGTCTGGCAAATGCCTGACTGTAGTCCACAGTATTATCTGTCCATGAAGAACAGAAAATATCACTTTCTTCTTCGCCCATCCGCCTTATGATAATGCCGCTCCACGCTGTGATCGGCCGTCCGGTCTGATTGACATTATTCCAGTCAAAGGTAAAGCAGCCTTCTCCCCTGCCGGATTTCATGTTCAATTTCCCAAGATACAGAACAGCCGGAATCATACCGTCCGGCACTGCCTCCGGATATTCCTCCGGGTCCGCAAGCGTCTCACGATACAGATAAACCGAATATAAGCCCTCTTTCTTTACCTGATCCTTAAGATTCACCTGCATTTTACCTTTCTCATTCTGCTTCTGCACCTTTGCAAATCCAACATTTTCACATTTATCATAATTGTGATATCTGAAAATATATGATATAAATCTGTTCCAGTAAACCATAGATACCTCCGCCTCTTTTTTCTATCTGACATTTTTCATCTGACAGGAAATCATGTCTGCTTCCGTTATTATCCCTGAAAGACAAGCCTTACTTGTATCTATGCATTTTTTCTGTAACTTATTCCTTTATTCTTCGGAAATAGTATCACTTAACTTTGCAAATTCTGCCAGCGTTAAACTTTCTCCCCGAACATTTGCGGCAAGTCCCATTTTTTCCAGAGCTTTCTCCACCTGTGCTTTTGAATATGGAAGCTCGGGGCTGTTTGCGATTCCGTTCTGTAACGTCTTTCTTCTCTGGTTAAAGGATGCCCGGATCAGCTTGAACATCAGACTCTCGTCCTTTACCATCACCGGCGGCTCCTCATATCTGGTCAATCGGATCACCGCAGATCCTACACCCGGCCTCGGGATAAAGCAGTTTGGCGGTACATTTGCTGCAATATACGGTTTTGCATAATACTGAACCGCAAGTGACAACGCACCGTAATCTTTCGATCCCGGTCCTACCTGCATCCGGTCTGCTACTTCCTTTTGTACCATGACCGTAATTGACTGTAATGGTACATGGCTTTCAAATAAGCCCATAATGATCGGAGTTGTAATATAATACGGCAGATTGGCAACGACCTTGATCGGTTTACCATCGTTTTCTTCCTCAACCAGTCGGTTGATATCTAACTTCAATATATCTTCATTAATAATCGTTACATTATCATATTCCGCCAAAGTCTCCCCAAGGATCGGGATCAGATTTTTATCGATCTCAACCGCGATCACCTTTCCGGTCGACTCTGCCAGATACTGTGTCATCGTTCCGATTCCCGGTCCGATCTCCAGTACCAGATCATCCTTCGTGATCTCCGCTGCATTTATGATCTTTGTGATCACATGGTCATCGATCAGAAAATTCTGACCGAACTTCTTCTGAAATGCAAACTCATATTTCTTTATTGTCTGTATCGTAATCTGCGGGTTACTTAATTTCTCCATGCTCTGTCCTCCATCTATGCATTCTTACGCTTTCATCTTATCACGCAATCATTCTTCCTACGCCTCTGCCTGCATATTTTCTTCCATTCTGTACAGCTTCAGACTGTTTCTGAATGTCACGTCATACACTTCTTCTTCCGTAACTCCCTTTAATGCTGCGATCTCTTTTGCCACATAAGGAATATTAAGGGCAGAGTTCCGTTTTCCACGGAATGGTACGGGTGACAGATACGGCGAATCCGTTTCTAATACGATGCTGGTAAGCGGAATGGCTTCCACCACCTCTTTCAGCTTACGTCCATTGTTAAATGTCACTACACCGCCAACGCCGATATAATATCCCATCTTAATATATTCTCTTGCAATCTCTGTACTGTATGAAAAACAGTGAATGACGCCACCGCAAAGTCTTCCCTGCATCTCTTTCATGATATCCATGGTATCCTTTGCCGCATCCCTGCTGTGGATCACAACCGGAAGCTTCAGTTCTTCTGCCAGCTCCAACTGCTTTCGAAACCAGTGGATCTGCACCTCTTTTGGCACATCCTCATGGAAATAATCCAGCCCGATCTCTCCGATCGCCTTTACCTTCTCATCTGCTGCCATCTGCCGATACATCTCGATCGCCGCATCTGACAGCTCCGGTGCATCATCCGGGTGCGTTCCGATCGCCGCATAGATAAAATCATATCGGTGTGCAAGCTCAACGGATGCCTTTGAAGTCACTATATTAGCCCCTATATTCATTACATATCGGATATCCTGTCTCTGAAATTCCTCTAATAACCGCTCTCTGTCTGTATCAAACTGTTCATCATCATAGTGTCCGTGTGTCTCAAATATCATCTTCATATTCCTCGGTCATTTATTTTCTCAGACTGCTCCAGTCTGTATGCTTCGCTGCATCCCATTCTTCTTTCCGGCTCTCATACTGCTCATTGAACCAGTCTACTGCCGCAAGCTTTCCATCCTCCGAAAACGGAAATTCCTTTGTCAGCTTCTTTTCATCATCCGTATTCTCGTAACTGAACGGCTCCGGCCAGACCGTTGCCATCAGAGTTCCGGCATTCTGTACTTCTTTAGGTTTAAAAAATACATTTTCAAGCGGATTTCTGGCAAGGCGGAACCGCATGCCCTGATAACTTCCCTTAAATGCCTTTCCATACAAATAATAATTAATATGATAAAATGTTGTTTCTTCAATCTTTGGTGTGTCACCCATATCTCTCATCTGCCTTTCATCTGCCGGCACATTTTTCTTCATTCTTTTAAGTATACACTACTAAGATCAGCATATGCAACCAACTGTTGTCATTCTTTACGCCAATCGGCTTCCTTTATGCCGCACAATTCATCTTTTTCTTGCCAGTTTTCTTGCCAGTCAATCCCCATACAAAAAGACCCTTATCCACATCGGTTCTTGTATATCTGCTTCCGCTTCTGTGAACAAAGGTCTTTTCTATGAAAATCTATATTCTGTTTATGCTTCGTCTTTTACCGTAAAAACAACTCCGGCTACCTTTGGTCCTGCATTGGAAGCAACCGCTGCTCCGATCTGGAAGAAATCGTCTGGCGCATAACCAACCTTTTCTGTCATCTTGGCAGCCAGTTCATCCCTGCATACATCATCGCATCCATATACGATCTGATATGGCGAACCCGGAAGCATCTCTGCTGCTGAGACATCTGCCATCTTTGCCAGTAATTTCTTCTCGCCGCGGCATTTGAATGCTGTAACGATCTCATTTGCCCATATCTTCATGATCGGTTTTACGCCAAGCGCATCACCGACCAGTGCTGCGGCACTCGGAATACGTCCTGATTTTGCTGCATATTTCAATCCATAAATACCGAAGTAGATCCGTCGTTTCGGAAGAATGTCTGACAGATAAGCAGTGATCTCATCCACTGTTTTTCCTTCTTCTGCCATCTTTGCTGCCTGCACAACCGGATATCCATACTGACCGCTGTATCCAACACCATCAAAGATCCGGATCGTTCCTTTTCCTACATACTCCGGATGCTCCTCAAAGAATTCATTCTTTGCCATGACTGCATTATCATGGGTAGCAGAACCTTTTTTATTGATGCTGACAAATATAATTTCTGTATATCCTGCATCAAACTGCTCCTTATACAGCTCGTCGAACTGGAATGCTGTGATCTGCGCCGTCTTTGGCAGTTCGTTTGGATTTTCCTCCATTATCTTATAAAAACCGGCATTGTCAAAATCGACTCTGCTCATATAAGATTTGTCACCGACCGTTACCGGAAATGGAAGGATTAATATATTATATTTCTGTTCCTCAGCAGTCGAAATATCACTAGCTGAATCTGTTATGATCCTGATCTTGCTCATAGGTAAAACCTCATCTTTCTATTTGTAAACCGGCACTTCAAAACTCTTATACACTCTACTAATTTCAAGTTTCAAAAATGCCTGTATTTCTTAACTTTTTATAATATAGATGATTCGAACAGCAAATGTCAATCGTAGTTTCTATATAGAAAAGCCATGGTTTTCGGGGCTTTGTAACATGGTTTGAAAGACTAGATATTTTATTTTTACTTTTTGAGGAAGACTCCCTATCCGGCAGTAAATTGTGTTACAATGAAATCCATAAACAAACTTGAAAAGCAATGTATATGAGCTTCGCATATGCAATATATTTGAAAATTGCGCACATACAGACAGGAGATTCTTTCATCATTACATAAGGGGATAAAAGCATGCTTACTTTAAAGGCAAAAGATTCGGAGTCATCCGAAAATGAACCAATAATAGAAACTGACATTTTTCAATCAGATGCAGACCCATCTGATTCGCCGTATTCACAGGAATATTTTGATCTGATGGATATGATCGATAATACAGGCAAGCAGATCGAATATTATAAAATGGTATATACTGCCGAGATCGATGGTCTGGCAAAAAGGCGGCACAGCCTGAAAACACATTTTCTTTATAATGTCGTATTTCTGATCTGCCTGATAATATTTGACTCTCTTTTTTCTAATATTATGTTAAGTGGTGGCGGAGTTGTCATGCAGACGTATGAAGGATGGATCGCCGTAGGTGCATTAATTCTCGGCACGATCTATATGATCTGCCGTGTGATCCGAGCCTATATCATCTATCAGATCAATGTCCGTGCCGGCTTCATGACTGATTATCTGCAAAAGCATGACATCCACACCATGATTGAAGAAGAAGCTTATTGCAGGAAGATCCTTCAACAGATGCTTGGCTACGAGACGACTCTGGCTCATATTACAAAAGCTGTCCCTAAAACAACAACAGAGATCAACGCTGCTATGAGCGAGATCTCTGCTATGAATTTTGATATTAAAGATTTTCATTATAACGCCGGTCGGACGATAAAATAATATATATTTTCTGATCTGACCATTTCTGCATCAATGTCTACTGTTTAGCAGCTTCTGTTTCAGGTCATATAACGGCTTTGACAGATCGACAAATACTTCCTGCGGATTTACCAGTCGTCTGGTCTCATCCCAGAGTGTGTTCAGTTCTTTCCGGCAATACTCCCGGATCTCCATCGTGGATGGATTCTGATATACGCACTGTCCCTTTAAGAATACCGGGACAAGCATCTCACGGATCTCATAAGAACCACCCGGAAGTGTCGAACGCTTCCATGTAGCCATCTGGTCAAATATCTCCAGATCTTCCGCTTCATTATATGTCTCATCGGAAAGTGCGATCAGATCCGCCTTGATCTTTCCGGTCTCTTTATTATACAGACGGAACACCGTCTTATTTCCGGGATTTGTGATCTTCGCCGGATTCTCTGATATCTTGATCTTCGCTGTGAATTCTTCATCCTCCGGCTTCTTGATCGCCGCAAGCTTATAAACACCGCCAAAAGATGGATTATCTGCTGACGTGATCAGGTTGGTTCCAACGCCCCATGATGTGATCGCTGCGCCCTGATTCTTCAAGCTGTTGATCAGATATTCATCCAGATCAGAGGACGCTGCAATGACTGCATCCGGATATCCCGCTGCATCCAACATTTTTCTGGCTTTCTTCGACAGATATGCAAGGTCACCGGAATCCAGACGGATTCCATATCTGGTCGGCATCTTTCCCTCTGCCTTCATCTCATCAAATACCCGGATCGCATTTGGCACACCGGATTTCAATGTGTCATATGTGTCAACCAACAATGTACATGCATCCGGATATAATTCCGCATATCTCTTAAATGCTGTATATTCATCCGGAAAGCTCATGATCCAGCTATGTGCATGTGTCCCAAGCACAGGCACGCCGAACTGCTTACCGCAGATTACATTTGAGGTTCCGACACAGCCACCGATAACTGCCGCCCTCGCACCGAAGGTTCCGGCATCCGGTCCCTGCGCACGGCGAAGTCCGAATTCCATGATACCATCCCCTTTTGCTGCATAGCAGACTCTGGATGCCTTTGTAGCGATCAGACTCTGATGGTTCACGATATTTAATAATGCAGTCTCAACCAACTGCGCTTCCATGATCGGTGCAACCACCTTCACAAGTGGCTCATACGGAAATACTACAGAACCTTCCGGGATCGCATAGATATCACCTGTGAAATGAAATCCTGCAAGGTAATTCAGAAATTCTTCATCAAACATATTCAGACTTCTTAAGTAATCAACGTCTTCATAGGAAAAGGACAGATTCTTGATATAGTCGATCACCTGTTCCAAACCACAAGCGATCGCATAGCCGCTTCCGGATGGATTTTTTCTGTAGAATGCATCAAATACAACGATGTCATCTGCTTTCTCACGGAAATATCCCTGCATCATCGTCAATTCATAGAAGTCTGTTAATAAGGTAAAATTTCTCTTTTCGTCCATATCTCTGTCCTCCTGCCTTTCTTTTTTCAGCAGTTTATAATCTCTACTATTCTATCATACATGATCGGCACATCGTTTTCTCACACATTACTGCCCATATAACATCTCATTTAACTCATGGTATAACCGAGAAAGCGGAAGTCCGACAACATTGTCATAACTGCCCTTGATCCCTTTCACAAACAGACCACCCTGTGTCTGTATCCCATAGCTTCCCGCTTTGTCAAATGGATCTCCCGTCGCAAGATATCCGGTGATCTCCTCATGCGTCATCGGATAAAATGTAACCTCTGTATTTTCGTAAAATGTCTTTGTCCGGCATTTCTCTCCGTCATAATACATAATAGAAACACCTGTATATACATTATGTGTCTGTCCTGACAAACTATTCAACGTATTATATGCATCATCATAATCAACCGGTTTTCCAAGGATCCTGCCATTTAATGCGACGACCGTATCGGAACCGATCACGATAAACGGCTGTGTCTCCGCCTCCGTACCGGCATGGTCTGCACATACCTTTTTATATACATTTTCTGCCTTTCTTCCGGCAAGTTCCATCACCATATCCTTTGGAAAACGGATATCGGTAGCTTCATCGCAGTCACTTGGCATAACCGTAAATGTATAACCGGCTCTTTCAAGCAGCTCTTTTCTTCTCGGTGAATTCGATGCAAGTATGATCGGAATCTGTGTAACCATGATGTTCTCCTTTGACTACTCCATCTCTTTTGCAAGCTTCATTGCTTTTTCAAATAACGGAAGTGCGCGTTCTACCATCTCCGTTGTGGTACAGTAAGCAAGTCTCATATGTCCCGGACACATAAAGCTGTCTCCCGGTACCAGGATCAGATCCAGCTTACTGGCTGTCATACGACAGAATGCATTTGCATCCGCGATCGGAGTCTTTGGAAACATATAGAAGGTTCCGCCCGGTTCTACACACTCATATCCCATATTTGTAAGCTCTTTATATAAAATATTCTTATTCTTCTCATAAATTGACAGGTCAGCGGTCTTATCGATCACTTCTGCCACACCAAGCTGGATCATGGATGGCGGACAGTTATGTCCTGTAAATCTGGAGATCTGACCACACATCAGAACGATCAGCTTCGCATCCTTACATTTCGGATTTACCGCTACATATCCGATACGCTCACCCGGAAGGGAAAGTGACTTACTGAATGAATAACAGCAGATACTGTTGTCATAGAAGGATGAAATAAATGGCGAATCTGTTCCTTCAAATACGATCTCACGATAAGGTTCATCGGAGATAATATAGATATCATGTCCATATTCCTTCTGCTTTTCTTTCAGAATTGCAGCCAGCTTCTTGATCGTCTCTGTTGAATATACGATACCGGATGGGTTATTCGGAGAGTTAATAAGAACTGCCTGTACATTTGGATTTAAAAGCTCCAGAAATGCATCAAAATTAATCTGAAAGGATGTAATATCCGCCGGCACGATCTTAAGCACCGCACCTGTTCCGTCAACATATGGAACATACTCAGGGAAATATGGAGCAAATGTGATCACCTCATCTCCCGGCTTTGTTACACAACGAATCGCATGTGCGATCGCACCTGCTGCACCGGAGGTCATGAAAATATCATCTGCTGTATATTCCATTCCAAATCTTCTGTTTAAAGAATCTGCAACCGCTTCTCTGACGGACATAATACCAAGTGTCGGGCTGTATCCGTGAAGTGTCAATGGATTTTCCTCTTTTAACATCCGTTCCAATGTCTCTGTAAACTCCGGACATACTGGAACAGAAGGATTACCGATCGTAAAGTTATATACATTTTCCTTTCCGATCTCTGCCGCACGTTTTGATGCATACTGCGCAAATTCTCTTATTATAGAACCTTTGGTTGTCATATCTGCATATTTTTCCGAAATCATACCTGTCATCCTCCGTCTGTTGTGAATTTAATAATGGAAGTATACCGCCGAAAAGGCAAAAAAACAAGTGGTAATAAATCGGGGAAAAGACTTATTACCACTTGCAAAAAATGAGGGGAGAGAGGATTCAAATAAATGAAAAACTCTTACAATACATAGTATATAAGGGATGTGTGTCTAAATTGTGTTTATTTTCTGATGTGTTTATAAACTAAAACTGACATTTTTGTTTAAGATAAAAGCCTATCGACTTTTATCTTACCTCACTTCGCCTATCGGCTCAGTGATTAGCGGTCGGCAAATGCAGTTGTGCAAGCACACTGCACTTGACTCGTCGCTATAACAAAAAACAAGTGGTAACAAACCGGGGAAAGATTTATTACCACTTGCAAAAAATGAGGGGAGAGAGGATTCAAATAAATGAAAAACTCTTACAATACACAGTATATAAGGGAAGTGTGTCTAAACTGTGTTTATTTTCTGATGTATTTATGAAGATCATAAACAAAACTTTATAAAGCTAACACAACCTGTCTGCCCGCCTCTGTCGGTCTCCTTGGCTGGTATGGGTGACTGGCATGGGCAGTTGGTCTCCCCACTATAAATGGCTTGCTGCGATTTCTGTTCGTTGCACATGCCTGATTCGTAAATACTCCTGTGCTAACTCGCCTTCGGCTCAAACAAGCACCCGTATTTACTGGCAATGTGCATCTCACGACGAAATTCTCGCTGATGCCATATTATAGTGGGGAGACCAACTGCCCATGCCAGTCACCCATAC
>NZ_QTMQ01000023.1:0-15588 GCF_003604095.1 Clostridium sp. AF15-41 | reverse complement strand
ATCTGGCATCTGTGTAACATATGTTTGACAAACCTACAATAAATAAATATAGCAAATCTATACCGGCCCCAATAAAATCAATTCTATGATAAAAACATACAGTTTGGACAGTTACTTTTTACTCTTTTATCCGAAAGACTTACAATATATAGGCCCAAATGGTGAAAGTGCCCATTTGGGCCTATTATTGTATGAATTCATACATTATAACCAGAGCAAGATCCACCCGTGTAATACAGTATTGTCATTTTGACAATTTTGTATTACTTACGAGTAGCAGATCTTGATGGGGATTACGTCCCCATACCCACGTGAAAATATAATTGCTGGCAATTACATTTTAGCAGATACGCAAGCATATCTGAGCAAGCGTCACAGACAACAAAATAAGGAAATTTTGATAAGGCATTCACCTGGAATAGGTGAGTGTTTTTTGTTTTTAAGTATTCAATTAACCGAAAAAATAAAAAAATTTCCTCAGGGGGCTGTAAAAATGCCTCTCAGCGTTTCGTATTAATGAAAGGGTATTTCTTGCAGGAAAAATAAAAATTTTTCATTAAGAGGCTGTATTTATGCCCTTCATCTTTTGTATATGTGTAAGAACATTTTTTAGCCGGCATAAAAATGATTTTTACAACAATTAGAAACAGAAATGAGGCGAGAAAAGAATGAAATATGAATACATGAAGGAGTCTGAGCAGATGCTTCAGTACTTCCAGTTTCCGAAGTTTTTGCTAAAGTTGCGAATTTCTCAAAATGCAAAATTTCTTTATATGATTTTGTATGACCGGGCACGGATATCGAGAAAGAATAGCTGGATAGACAAGTATGGAAATGTTTATCTGATTTTTCCGATAGAGGAATTGTCTGTTCAAATCGACAAATGCAAATCTTCTGTAAAAACAGCATTGAAGGAATTAGATGATGTGGGACTATTGGTTCGCAGATCCGGTGGTTTTTCAAAACCCAATCATTTATATGTAAAAATTCCATCTGATGAGATAGGTTTACAGCCGGTTGAGAGTAAGGCGGTTGAAAAGATGGCTGCAACAGAGTCGGAAAAGCCCCCATCATCTGGTCGTAAAAATGGCTGTGCAGAAGCCGGAAATGTGGCACCTAGTAAAGTAACTGAGAAATATAAAAGAAATAAATATCATGAAGTAAATTATTGCTATGGGGAAGGAGAGAGTTTGTGATGAGAGAAGAAGATACCGTATGTGTAGGCAGTGATGGTTTGCAATATTGCAAAGTCTGTGGGGAAGCGAAAGAAGCATTTTTTCCTAAGGGTGACTTTATGGGGATGAAGAAACATTCCAGGCAATGTGCTTGTGACAGAAAAGCGTATGAAGAAGAACAAAAATATTTTAAAGACAAAGAGCACTGGGAATTAGTCAGCAGAAATACGAGCATCTGTTTTGACGAGAGCAGAATGGAAGAGTGGACATTTGAGAATGCAGATATGTCAGATGCGGTAATGCATAAGGCAAAAAGCTATGTTGATAACTGGGAGGAAATGAAAAGAAATCATATAGGCTGTTTGTTCTGGGGACCGGTTGGTACTGGGAAAAGTTTTATTGCCGGGTGCATTGCCAATGAACTTCTAAAGCAGGAGGTAACGGTAAAGATGACCAACTTCAATACCATTATTGATGATATATTTCCGCTGGCAGACAAAACGGAATATATCAATGCATTGACTTTATATCAGCTTTTGATTATTGATGATCTTGGTGTGGAACGAAATTCAGAATATGCGTTAGGAATTATTTTTAGCGTCATAGATCGCAGGATCCGTTCGGGACGACCTTTGATTATCACAACGAATCTTCCACTGAAAGAAATAAAAAGCGAGACCATATTAGATAAAAGGCGTATCTATGATCGCATTTTGGAAATGTGTACACCAATGTATGTTGGAGGCGCAAGCAAACGAGAAGCGATTGCAAGTATGAAAATGGAGAAAGCGAAAACGCTGTTGAATACAAACAGAGGGGAGGAGGAATGCGAATGAATCATACAGAAAAAACAATACCTGTCTGGAAGAAATATTCTTTAAATGTTTCCGAAGCAGCTGAATATTACGGAATTGGCGAAAAGAGATTAAGACAGATTGCAGGTGAAAATGAGGGAGCGGATTTCATTTTGGAAGTAGGTTCTCATATACGGTTCAAAAGAAAATTATTTGAAGATTATCTGGATACAGCCAGCACAGTTTAAGTGACAGAATAGAAGAAATAGTAATGAAAATAATGTTCATTTTATCTTAGCGAAGGGAAGGTCTTGTGGTATAATGAGTAAACCGAGACGGTCTTCCAAGTTAAATGAACATTTAATGAAGGAGACGAAATATTATGAGTGAAAAGAGGAGAGATCATAGAGGACGTATATTACACAATGGAGAAATACAGTTATCTGATGGCAGATATCGATTTAAGTATGTCGATGAGATGGGAAAGGAGCGCTGCGTATACAGCTGGCGCTTAGACCATAACGATGCAGCTCCGAAAGGAAAGCGCCGTACTTTGTCACTTCGGGAGATGGAGAAGAAAATCCAGGCGGACCATTTTGAGCAGATTGCAACAAATGGCGGAAATATGACGGTACTGGAACTGGTTGAAAAATATACATCAACCAAAACCGGTGTCAGACCTACTACAGTTGCAGGATACGGAACAGTTATCAATTTATTGAAGAAAGATCCATTTGGAAAAAGAAGGATTGATACGGTTCGAATTTCGGATGCAAAATGTTGGCTGATACATCTTCAGCAGGTAGAAAAGAAAAGCTATAGTTCCATCCATTCAATCCGAGGAGTTCTTCGTCCGGCATTTCAGTTGGCAGTGGATGATGACCTGATCAGGAAAAATCCATTTCAGTTTCAGCTGATGGAAGTGGTTGTGAATGACAGTGTGACAAGAGGGGCAATCAGCAGAGCGGAGAAACGAAAGTTTCTACGATTTGTGAAGGAGGATCCTCATTTTTGCAGGTATTATGAAGGAATCTATATTTTATTTAAAACAGGTCTTCGCATCTCGGAATTTTGTGGTTTGACGATTTCTGATATTGATTTCAAGGAGCATACGATCAACATTGATCATCAATTGCAGAAAAAATCAAAAATCGGATATTATATTCAAGAGACTAAAACAACCAGTGGAATGAGAAAGATACCTATGACTGCGGATGTAGAGGAATGCTTTCGGAAAATTATAGAAAAACGAAACCTGCCAAAAGCAGAACCTATGGTAGATGGAAAAAGTGGATTCTTATACTTTGATAAAAATGAAAGTATCTGTTATTCCCTGCACTGGGAGCATTATTTTCAACACATCATTCAGAAGTATAATAATACTTACAAAGTACAGATGCCTGTCATTACACCGCATGTATGTCGGCATACCTATTGCTCAAATATGGCGAAATCAGGAATGAATCCAAAAGCACTGCAATATTTGATGGGCCACTCAGAGATCAGCGTAACGTTGAATACATATACGCATGTAAATCTTGAGGATGCCAGGGAAGAGGTTGCCCGGATTCAGGTTGTGTAATTACGATTTTTAATTGAAAATAGCAAGGTGTAAAATAGAAAAACATACACCTTATTTTACACCTTTTGCGGACGATATTATGCGAAAATAAACCAGGTTATGCCAGAAAGCAAAAATTTACAAAGGCTTACAAAGTCCGAAAAACCAAGAAAAACTAAGAAATGCGAGGTTATGCAACAATGATAAAAGTACTTTTCATCTGCCACGGCAACATCTGCCGTTCCCCCATGGCAGAATTCATATTAAAAGATATAGTAACAAAACGTGGTATTGCCGATCAGTTTGAGATCGCATCGGCAGCCACCAGCACAGAAGAGATTTGGAATGGTGTTGGGAATCCGGTGTATCCGTCGGCAAGAGGAGAACTTGCCAGACATGGGATAAGTTGCAAAGGCAAACGGGCGGTGCAGCTTACAGTCTCAGATTATGATCATTACGATTATCTGATTGGTATGGATTCTATGAATATGAGGAATATTGAACGAATGACCGGACACAGACGTGGGGATAAGATCTATAAGATGCTGGAGTTTGCCGGGCAGGATGCGGATGTCAGAGATCCGTGGTACAGTGGGAATTTTCGGGAGACTTATGAAGATGTTGTAGAAGGCTGTCAGGCGTTTCTTGACTGGTTGACAATTAACAAGAAATTAAGTAATTGATTAACCCAAATTTCACTTGATTTCCGAATAATTAAGTTGGATGCAAACTTTCTTTTTGCTAAAGAACATGTTAATATATATATAATAGCAAGTTCCTGTGGGAACAGAACATGTAAAATTAGGTAAGTATTCATTGTTGGGAGAAGATATTATTATGGCATTTGAATCATGGAGAGAGATTAACAGAATAAGGAAAAATCACCGCGACGCCATATATTTTTACGCGAATCTGCAAGATCGGTTTTACACGATTGAGGAAAATGATATTCTGCCTGATGAGTTGAATCCGGATGATAAAAATTTACTAAAAGCATTTTGCGACTGTACATGTATAGAAGAAACAGAGAAGAATAAAATGTGCAATTTGTATAGACAGATTGAGCAGGGAACAAAAGAGCCGATCAAGATGGATGATTTGGAGACATGGGTGCATCTTGAGACCAGATCCGGGAAGAAAGTTCTGATGGCAGTCCTTTGTTATCTTGAGAAAGATGAAAAAGGATTGATTCGGGAGTATGTGGGCATGATACGGATCATGCGCAAACAGGAATTAGAGAATCGGGAGATTGTGACATCGTTTAGCAATGATAAGAATCCGGCATTCTTTCTCAAGAAGATTGCGCGTTTTCAGGCAGAGCATCCGGAACGGGAGTATGCATATATTCAGTTTGATGTCCGTAGATTTAAGTATATCAATGAGAAGTATGGCAGTGATACAGGAGATAATATTCTTCGGTATATATATGACACGCTGGATGTGATGTGTGATAAGGAACATCTGCATTGTAGATTGTCAGCGGATGTATTCCAGATCGTGACCTATTATAATTCCAGAGAAGAAATCATGGAATTTATTGATAAACTTGATGAAAAAATTCGGAGATATGGTGATATCAAGTTAAGCATTACATATGGAGTGAATATCGTACCGGGCAGCTCAACGGCATATCGCAAGCATGGAGATGAAGCAGGACTTGCCCGTGCAGAGGGTAAGCGGACGATTTTGAATAAGGTTGTATTCTATGAGGATACGCTGATGAATCATGTGAAACAGACGGGAGCGATCGAGGAAGTTGAGGAGGAGGCTCTGAGACGGGAAGAATTTCAGGTTTATCTTCAGCCGAAGTACCAGTATGACAGAAGTCATGCCAAGATCGTCGGAGCAGAGGCGCTTGTGCGCTGGATTGATGCAAATGGAAAATGCAAGTCGCCGATGGAATTTATTCCGGTATTTGAGGCAAATGGATTTATATACAAATTAGACTGTTTCATGTGGGAGATGGTATGTAAAGTTATCAGAAGATGGCTGGATACCGGAAGGCAACCACTTCCAATCTCGGTGAATGTGTCGAGAACCTATCTTCAGAAAGAAGATGTTGCAGGATATATCAAGAATCTGATCGACCAATATCAGATTCCGATGGAGCTGTTCCAGTTAGAGATCACGGAGACAACGGAGAATGCAGAATCATTGTCTTATATCAATAGTTTGAAACAGGCGGGATTTACATTGTTAATGGATGATTTCGGATCAGGTTATTCTTCCCTTTGTATGTTGAAGAATACACCATTTGACGTATTGAAGATGGATCGGCAGTTTTTGGATGAATGTTTGGACAGTAAACAGGGTAAGACGATCATTTCTCATGTGATATCCATGTCAAATGATTTGGGCTTAAGTATTATAGCAGAAGGCGTAGAGAATCAAGGAACGGCAGATTTCCTTTATGATAATGGATGTAGTGTATCTCAGGGATTTTATTTTTCCAAGCCTGTTCCGATTCCGGAGTTTGAGCATATGTTGGATGAACAGCAGACAGAGCAGCAGAGGTAGATATAAGGAACGGGAGGACAAAGTACTGTTGGAACTTTTGGATGGAAGACCGGAGAATACGGAAGGAAGACTGGAGAAGGAGATTCGGGTATATGATTTTCTTGACCATCTTGGAATAGAATATAAGAGAGTCGACCATGAACCGGCATTTACGATGGAAGTATGTGAGGAGATTGATAAGATGTTGCAGGCGACAATCTGTAAGAATCTTTTCCTGTGCAATCGTCAGAAAACACAGTTTTATCTGTTGATGATGCCGGGAGACAAGCCGTTTAAAACGAAGGAGATCACTTCACAGATCGGGAGCGCAAGACTGTCATTTGCATCGGCTGAGGACATGGAGAAATATCTGGATATCGAACCGGGGGCTGTCAGTGTCATGGGACTGATGAATGATACGGAGCATCATGTACGGCTGTTGGTGGATGAAGACATATTAAAAGGCGAGTATCTTGGCTGCCACCCATGTGTGAATACATCCAGTCTGCGGATGCGCACGGCAGATGTATTCGGATTGTATCTGGATGCGGTCGGACACGATATGACAAAAGTCGTCCTGACAGGTGAAGCATAGAGCAAAGAAAAAACCAGGCCATAAGTCATATACATTCAGGGAAATGTTGTTGACCATGTGTTTGGTTTTTGCTATGTTTAGACGAGAGATTTGAAAGGAAATAAAATATGAAAGAAAATATAAAGGGACGGCCGGGAAATAGAAAACCGGATGGCAGAAAAGTCCAGTCCCCAAATAAGAAACCCAATCCCGTGGCATACGAATATACAGACGAAGAATACCAGAGATTACTTGTAAAGAAGCAGACAGAGATGGAAAAGCTGCTTTCAGGATTTGCACCGGTCGATCCAATCGTGGGAATGGAAAATCCGTATTATTACAGGAACAAAGTATGTGCGGAATTCAGAAAACTGAAGAATGGTACGATCATCTCCGGCCGATATCAGGAGGGTACTCATAATGTCATAGAGACAAAAGGCTGCAAGATCGAAGATCAGCGGGCGGATGCAATCATTCAGGATATCACAGGGCTGTTTCGGTCATTTAAAATGATGATCTATAATGAAGACAGCGGATATGGACTGATCCGTCATGTGCTGATCCGGACAGCACATCAGACCGGACAGATCATGGTGATCATTGTGACGGCATCTCCGGTATTTCCGTCGAAGAAGAATTTTGCAAATGCACTTTTGAAGCTTCATCCGGAGATCACAACGATCGTTCAGAATATAAATACAAAGGATACGAATATGGTGTTAGGTGACCGAAATCAGGTCATCTATGGCAAAGGCTATATAGAAGATGTTCTCTGCGGCAAACGGTTTCGTTTGTCGCCGGGAAGCTTTTACCAGATCAATTCTGTTCAGACGGAGAAATTATATAACAAGGCGATCAAATATGCGGATCTGAAAAAGAAAGAGACGGTGATAGATGCATACTGCGGAATCGGAACGATCGGTATCGTTGCAAGCGACCGGGCAAAACGAGTGATCGGTGTGGAACTGAATGCAGAAGCAATCCGTGATGCGAAGATTAACAGCCGGATGAACAAGATAGAAAATATCGAGTTCTATGCAAATGATGCAGGCAGGTTTATGGTAGAACTGGCAGACGCAGATGAGCATATTGATGTTGTGTTTATGGATCCGCCTCGTTCAGGAAGCACGGAAGAATTTCTTTCTTCCGTTGTAACTTTGTTTCCGCGTAAGGTAGTTTATATTTCCTGTGGACCGGATACCCTTGCGAGAGATCTGAAGTATCTGACCACACATGGCTATCAGGTGTTAAAGATCACACCATTTGATCTCTTCCCATTTACTGAGCATACAGAGGTTGTTACGCTATTGACGAGAGACAGAGTTGTTTTTAAGTAGGAGAGGAACGTTATTAAAGATGAAAGAAAAGATAAAATTATTATCCGGTGCACAACTGAAATATATAGCATTTGCTTCAATGTTGATCGATCATGTTAATAAAACATTTTTCATATATTTTAACAGCAAGGCTTTAATAGTTATGAGTGAACTGTTTGATATATTAGGCAGGATCGCATTT
Source organism: Clostridium sp. AF15-41 (assembly GCF_003604095.1). Classification (NCBI taxonomy): domain Bacteria; kingdom Bacillati; phylum Bacillota; class Clostridia; order Eubacteriales; family Clostridiaceae; genus Clostridium; species Clostridium sp. AF15-41. The sequence goes on along the minus strand of NZ_QTMQ01000023.1, from coordinate 7,470 downwards.
CCTATCTTTATTTCCCTGTTGGTGGAGGGATATTTTAAAACGAGAAATCGATGGAGATATTTGGGAACACTCCTGGTATTTGGAATTATATCAGAGGTTCCGTTTGATATGTGTACATCTAATGTATTTTTTGAACCAAACTGGAATAATATCATGTTTACGCTTGCACTGGTGTTGGCGATGATCTGGATTATTGATGCCCTGAAAAAGAAGATGCAGACGCTGCCCAAGTTCTTGTGGTATCTGGTATCTTTTATAATTGTAGCAGTAACTTGTCTGATAGCCATGAATCTGAGTCTGGATTATGATTCCCATGCGGTGTTGATCGGTTATTTTCTGTATCTTTTTCATGACAGACCGATTATTGCTATTCCGTTTAATTTTGCATCGATGTATAAGGAACCATGGGCACTTCTGGGTTTTGGCCTGATGCTTACTTATAATGGAAAGCGTGGAAAGCAGAATAAGCTTGTGAACTATTTGTTTTATCCGGTGCATCTTCTGATATTGGGAATTCTGAGAATGTGTCTTGGAATTTGACAGTAATTTGACGGCAACCGGTTGATAATCATTGAATTTTATGCCCCAATGTAGTATAATCATCGTGCTATTTTGGGGCTTTTTTGCGCCATTATACAGGTAAAGAACAAGAATACAGAGAAAAATTACCTTGTGGCATCAACTTTGAACGGCCATCTGACATAACGTAATATGGCTGAATGGTATGAGTTGTATGACCTTATAAATCAAGGGTTCTTCGGTGATTGCTAGATACATAAAATCTAGTATAAATTTATATAATTCATAAAAAAATGGTACACTAACTGGTACACCAAAAATTAACTGAGTAATGTGGATATAATAAGATTGCCCCAAGATAGGATTATAAGATAAAGACGTCAGCATAGAAAAAATGCAGGACGTCTTTATTTTTTATAATGAAATGTTAAATATATTCTGTAGAAATAAGTAGTGTGTTTCGCGTATGTTCCATCAATATCTTTTGCTCATCAACAGAATATACTACATCGGCAGCTTCTGGTTTGATAGCTGCATTCTTCTTATCTTTATAGGCAAGATATGCAGCAAGGGCATTATTGATGGAATCATTTGAAAATGAGAATGAAATGCTGTCCGGTATATAATCTCCGGTTTCGCCTTTTTACTTGTTATGTCCATGTCAGTTTGTTCATCCAGTCTCATAAGGATAGACAGGACATCCCCTATTGTAGAGATTTCAAAAGTAAGAAATTCATTTATGCTGACACCCAGTGCGGATACAATCCTTAATAGCTGAAAATCAAATGACAGGGGACGTCAGGCTGGAGACGTATTTGAGATGATAGCTTATATTGATATCATCGGCAATCGCTTAGATCAGATGACGCAGGAAATAAATCAGATGCGCAAGGAAATGCAGGCGATGCGTGATGAACAGGTATCAAAGAGTCTGAAAGAAGTCTTATCAGATGTGGTCGGTAAGGCACAGTCGCGATGTAATGAGATGAAACAGAAACTTCCTGAGGCGAAAAATGATATGTAGATAAAGGCTGCAGAGATTGTAGGTGACTTTAGGCAGAAGGGGAAAGAGGCTCTGAACAAGGTGGCTGACTTCCTCGGGGCAAAGGAGAAGCTGTCAGAAATCCGTGAGAAAGTACGTGAGGGAATCCGTGAGACAGACCAGACACTTGCAAGAATTGATGGATTCTCAGAAGGTATGAGAACCGCAAGTCGTCAGATCGCAAACAGCTTCCGCGCGCTTGCTGGCAGGGAGAAAAAAGATTATGTGCAGGATGATATAGCCCGTGATAACCAGACATATCTCCGTAAACCATGGGAGTGGCAGAAGAAAGTTTATACTGGGCTGGAACTTCACCTCGATGCCGCCATCGACAAAGTAGATAATCTTCGCCTCGATGTTATGGACAGACGCATGCAGGAGCTGAGAGATCGCAGGAAAGAGTCAAAGTCAGAAAATAAGGAAAACTATGGAACACCAGAAAGAGAAACATCACATCTTCCTCTAGGGCGATTAGCAGTAGTTGCTGAAGAACAGCCGGTATATGGAGCTGATGCTTTTGAGGCATATATGGCAAAGCAGGATGAGAAAAAGAATATAACGGATACGATGATAAATCGGGGGCAGATGGATAAGCATAAGGGCAGATAGTGAGATAAAATTAAGTTGTTGATAGAATATGTTGCGGGACGTAGGTAAGAGATATTGCATGCGTACGATTCAATAAAAATACAGATGATTTCGCATTTTGCACAGCTAAGATCAAAAAGTTTGTTTCATACAAAGATATCAAAAAGCTGATGGCTGATCTGAAGCTTATATATGCGGCTCCAACAGAAGAAACCGCTTTAAAAGAATTAGAATTATTCAAAGATAACAATGCAGCTTAACGGCTTGAAATCAATATATTTCCCATTGGTAATACCTAAGGTTAACAAGATGACAATATATTGCTTTGATGCTATGAAAGTAATGTAATAATAAAAAAATGTTTATGAAAAATGATGAGAGTATGCAATAATCGTGTTTTTGTGTCGATATATGCAGAGTAACGTAATAATGAGTAGAGAACATGAAAACAAGGATGTACAACCATGGAAGAGAACAAAAGGTGTGTGAGAATCCCAGAGGGAACATGCTGTGCGTATTGCTAATGGACTTGATATTTAATGTGTTTCATTTGCAACATATAAAATTATGAATGGACTAGGAGGATATAGTTGTTTCAAAATGGATGGAAAAACTTTCGTGAAAGAATTCACAAGAATATTGGAAAAAGTATGTAAAATCACAGGAATTTCTTATAATGACAGGATTATTATCTCGGATGATCCAGAGTGTGATGCAGATTATGGAGTTGATAAAAATGGTAATCTGGTTATTGATTGTGAGTGCACAAATTTAAAGTTATCAGAGCTCAGAGAAATTCGTTATAGAGCTAAAGGAGGTATGATTGAAGATTGTAATGGACATATTTCTTTGGTGTTCAATAATGGTATGGAATTCTATATGCACTTTGATAGTATGATAGGGTTAGGCGATCAAATTTATAGCGCCAATTTTCAAAATGGTGCATGCGACTGTAGCAACTATGTAAAAGAACTGATTCATATAAAAAATCTTGATTGGAATAGTCAGTTTATAGTATCAGATAATAAGTTGCTCTTATATATAGGCATTCAAAAAGATGTTGTTATTCCAAAAGGTATTACCGAGATTAGAGAAAGTGCATTTGCACGTACGCATATTACAAGTGTTGTGCTTCCTGAAACGCTTACATATATTGGGAACATGGCATTCAGTGAAACTAATATAGATTCCATTTGCCTACCAAAATCAATAACATATATCGGCAATGGAGCATTTAGACTTACGCCTTTGGAATCAACAAAAAATATCAAAAATTATTCAGATATTATAATTGATGACCGTGTTTGGTAAGTGAATATAGCTGATTACTAACACTGTGCTAATGATACAAGTAAATAAACTAGATGAGTATCTGGGGGGGATAAAAGTTTCGCCACAGTTGCCATTAAAATAATAAGGGGCTGTAAAAAAAGTCCGTAGATAAAGAAGCGCCAGTTTCGGCAAATGTCGGTTCTGGCGCTTCTTTGTATGGATCTTTCTGTTACTGATCGTAAACGCTCCATAGCCAGTACCCTACCGTATTCTTAAAAAATTTGAGATAATCTTCCTAAAAAGTTGGAAAATTCGCGGGGATTTTCCAACTACGTTAAGGAGGTTGCAAATTCCGGCTCATCTGACCACGTATTCCGCTAAGAACTGATCGGTCTTTCCGGATGTAGCTGAACGTATTTCCGCTTCAGCTGATCAATAAGTTTTCAACGTGTTATAGTTCTTTCGTAGTCATCAAATGATTACGAAAGAAGGCATAACTATGCAAGACTACAACACGATTATCGGCTCCATCCAGATGCGTTTGAATGGATGCCAGACCAAGTCTGTTATGGACCGTTACAAGATTGGCTCAGGTACGTTAAATCTGATCATGAGCCGATATCATGCCAACGGGATCCCGATTGAGGAACTCCGAATGATGGCACCTAAGGAAGTTGAGGACCTTTTCTATCCGCAGAAAAATCTACAGAGGAAAGATATCCCTCTTCCAGATTTCCAGTATTACTATGACAGAATCCATACACCAGGAAGCCGCATGAACATTTCGTTCTGCTGGCTGGATTATAAAGAAAAGAATCCTGATGGTTATGAGAAGTCACAGTTTTATGAATACTTCAACCGATTCATAGCGGAAAACTATGGTGGTCAGAAAGTATCAATGGCTGTAAACCGAATCCCGGGTGAAAAGATGTATATCGACTGGGTCGGCGATCAGCCGGAACTTTTAACAGACACTGAAACAGGTGAGATTAACAAGGTTCATATTTTTGCGACCATGCTTGGAGTAAGTAGCCTAATCTATGCAGAAGCTTTTCCAAATGAGAAACTCCCATGTTTTATAGAAGGCGAGCCTGTGAAAGTTTTTCTGTAAATAGGATTTTAAGGTCTTCTATGATAAAATATAAAATCATAGGAGACCTTATTTTATGGCAAGAGAAAAGAAACCGGTACACAAAGTACAAATGACCGAAGAAAAAAGAAACATCATTCGTCAGCTCCTTGAAGAGTATGACATTGAATCCGCGCAGGACATTCAAGATGCCTTGAAAGATCTGCTTGGCGGAACCATCAAAGAAATGATGGAAGCTGAAATGGACGATCATCTTGGATACTCCAAATCTGAACGCTCAGACAGCGACGACTACCGTAACGGCTATAAGACCAAACGGGTAAACAGTAGCTATGGAAGTATGAAAATCGAAGTTCCACAGGATCGTAAATCTACCTTTGGGCCACAAGTGGTAAAGAAACGTCAAAAAGACATTTCAGACATTGATCAAAAGATTATTTCAATGTATGCCAAAGGTATGACTACCCGGCAAATATCAGATACACTGGAGGATATCTATGGATTTGAAGCGTCAGAAGGCTTTATTTCAGATGTAACCGACAAAATCATGCCACAGATTGAAGATTGGCAGAACCGACCGCTTTCAGAAGTTTATTCGGTTCTTTACATTGATGCAATCCACTATTCTGTCCGCGATAATGGCGTTATCCGAAAACTAGCAGCCTATGTTATCCTGGGAATCAATCAGGATGGTTACAAGGAAGTTTTAACCATTGAAGTAGGGAAAAACGAAAGTCCAAAATACTGGCTTTCTGTTTTGAATGGTCTGAAAAATCGTGGGGTTAAGGATATTTTGATCATTTGTGCAGATGGACTGACAGGCATTAAAGAAGCAATCGCTACCGCCTATCCTAAAACAGAGTATCAGCGGTGCATTGTTCATCAGGTCAGAAATACCATGAAATATGTTGCAGACAAAGACCGTAAGCCGTTCTGTGCAGACCTAAAAACCATTTATCAGGCTCCAACCGAAGAAAAAGCATTGGATGCATTGGAACGAGTCACAAAAAAATGGAGCGAAAAGTATCCGAATTCCATGAAAAGCTGGAAACAAAACTGGGATGCTATTTCGCCAATTTTTAAGTTTTCTGCAGAGGTCAGAAAGGTTATATATACAACAAATGCCATCGAAAGCCTGAATGCTACCTACCGCAAACTTAATCGGCAGAGAAGTGTCTTCCCTAGCGATACTGCATTGTTTAAGGCTTTATATCTATCCACTTTTGAGGCAACCAAGAAATGATCGATGCCGCTTCGAAACTGGGGACAGGTTTATGGCGAGTTGATCATCATGTACGAAGGACGACTGCCCGAATAAAAAATTTAAAGCTTGTTTTACAGGCGGAAATTTTCGCCTGCTCTTGACATGCTCGAATCAATACTGTTATATATAAAGCAAGGGCTGAATGCTCATTTGAGAGCCTTCAGCCCAATCATTATCATAGAAGATCACATTTACAGACTTTTATTCACACACTCTACTAATATTTTCATCTAATATTATATTTAGTTTGTGCAATAATAAATCTTCATCAATTTCACAGAAATCTTCATTTATACTTTGTTTGTAAATGCACCCACCATTACATAATGGAAATCTTTTGCATTTGGTACATTTAACCGATATTTCAGTATTTATCCATTTTTTTTCTTTTTCTCGACTTGTATAATAGATATTTCCTATAAATTCTCCATCAGAAATAGCTCTAGAACATTTCCCAACTTTCCCGTTAGTATAGATAGCATAACTATTTGGCAAATTTGCAATGCATCTTCCAGCACGTGTTGTAATTGTGTTATATACATTGTTAATCAATCCTACACCCAACATCTCATTGAACAAGGCTATCTTCAATCCATTACTTTCTGATTCAGTCTCAAAAATAGGGCTGGTATAAACTCCTACCATCTCATTTTGAACATATTTTTCACCTAAAAAATGAATGAGATTTATTACTTCATCAAAATTAGTCTTGCTATAATTAATTCGAATATTCACTATAACTTTATTAGCAGTAAGTGTATCGATGTTCTCTATAACGTGTTCAAATGAATTTAGATCGCCAAATTTTTTTACTTTCTCATAATAACAGTTCATACCATCCAAGGTAATCTGAACTACTTTCAATCTCCAATTTTTAAGACTATTAGCTATTGTCATTTGATTAAATAAATATCCATTAGTAATCATTTTAGAGTAGAAATCAATGCTATTTGAATTCAGCTTTTTACATAAATCATCAATGCCATTCGAATTTATCAATGGTTCACCACCAAAAAATTCAATAACGGTCTTTTTATTCGGAATCAGATGATTTTTAATAAAAGTTACAATATCTTCGATACAGTTAATATTGTATTTTCCTTCAACAGACTGCTGTTCAAAGCAATAATAGCATTTTGCATTACATTTCATAGTCATGTATATCTTAAATACTTGGTATTTACTATTATATATGTCTTCTTTTAGTTTATCTATTGCTTTTTGCGTTTCATCGCATTCATCATTAACCCAAAGTCCCATTTTTATAAATTCTTCTGATTTTTCAGTATCATGAGAAGTGTCACAAAAACTATTATATTCATGTTGATTTAAAATAACACATGCACATGTAAATGTATTGTATATAAGAAAATATGAGGATTTTTTGACAATATAATTGTATTTAGATAGTTTCATTCAATACCTCCATAAAAAATAGGAACTGCATGACATATGCAATCCCTATCATGGTCGAAAATTGCTGATCTAGTGAGTGACTACACCACCACAATCACCTTCATTTTCAATACAGCCAATTGACAATTCATTTTCTTTTCCTTCGGATATCACAATCATAATTAACACCTCCCACATTTATATTCATAATATATTATATCCAATCTTATGTCAAGATTGAATAGGATATTTTTTCTATATATTTGTAGGATTACAATACATGTGTTACAACTGAATATA
>NZ_QTMQ01000022.1:0-21381 GCF_003604095.1 Clostridium sp. AF15-41 | reverse complement strand
TATCTGGCATCTGTGTAACATATGTTTGACAAACCTACAAAAATCACATATTTTTTGCCATATTTTTCTTTTTCGTTACACTAAAGCAACAGTCTCTCTGGCAATCGCAAGCTCCTCATTTGTAGGAACTACGAATACCTTTACTTTTGAATCCGGTGTAGAGATCAGCTTTTCATCTCCCATAACCTTATTTGCTTCCTGATCGATCGTAATACCCATATATTCCATATCTGTCATTGCAAGATTTCTGACATATGGATTGTTCTCACCGATACCGGCTGTAAATGCAATCGCATCTACGCCACCCATGGCTGCGGCATATGCACCGATATACTTCTTGACACCATATGCAAATACATCAAGCGCAAGGCGACATCTGTCATTTCCTTCTTCCATACCCTTGCCAAGATCTCTGAAATCACTGAATCCGCCGGACAAACCATAAACACCGGACTTTTTATTTAAAATCGTATTGATCTCTTCGATATTCTTTCCTGTCTTGTTTGCAAGGAATTCGATAATGGCAGGATCGATATCGCCGGATCTTGTTCCCATGATCACACCTGCAAGCGGTGTCAGACCCATGGTCGTATCTACTGATTTTCCACCCTTAACCGCTGTAATACTGGAACCATTGCCAAGATGACACACGATAATCTTTGTATCTTCGATATTTTTTCCAAGAAGCTCTGCTGTTCTCTTTGATACGAAGCTGTGGCTTGTGCCGTGGAAACCATATCTTCTGATCTTATAGTCTGTATAATATTCATAAGGAATACCATAGATATATGCTTTATCCGGCATTGTCTGATGAAACGCTGTATCAAATACACCGACATTCGGAACACCCGGCATCAGCTTCCGGCATGCACGAATACCAATCAGGTTTGCCGGATTATGTAATGGCGCAAGATCGTTACATTCTTCAATCGCAGCAATTACTTCATCTGTAATCACAACAGACTGGGCAAATTTCTCACCACCATGTACGATTCTGTGACCTACCGCATCGATCTCGGACAGATCAGCGATCGCGCCTGTCTCTTTATCTGTTAATGCTTCTAATACATAGCTGACTGCTGCATTATGATCCGGCATAGGAAGATCCTTTGTATATTTCTCTTTTCCTGTCGTTGTATGGGTAAGTCTTCCATCTACAGCGATACGTTCACATAAGCCCTTTGCAAGAAGTTCTTCTGTATCAGAATCGATCAACTGATACTTCAATGATGAACTGCCACAGTTAATAACTAAAACCTTCATATTAAATATCCTCACTTTATATATTTTGTTCTGACTGGCACAAAGCCTGTCGAATATAACATAATTTATTTATACAGTTATCTGCTTTATTCTTTGACCTTTAATTTTCGATCTCTTTTCTTCAAGACTTAAACTTTATTTTTCAGACAACACTTTATATTCTACATTCATCTAATATGTGCTTCAAGTCTTTTTTCGTATTTTCAAGCGACCCGGAATTATCAATCTTATAGTCGCAGGCTTCCAGATAAAAAGCTTCCGACTCCTGTGAATCGATAACCGCCTGTGCTCGTTCTCTGGTAAAGCCACGATATTCGCAGAGTCTGGATATCCGGACATCCAAGTCTGCATAGACATAGCACATCTTATCACAGATACTCTTATATCCATCCTGAATCAGCAAAGCAGCTTCAATCACAAACAGCTTTTTTCCGACATTCTTCTGTTCCTCAATCCGGCGCAGGATTTCTTCTTTCACTAACGGATGTGAGATACTGTTCAGCAAAGCCAGTTTATCTTTATCGTGGAATACGATATCTCCAAGCTTCTTTCTGTCAATCGAGCGGTTAACTGTTGATTGATCGTTGTCTGTCGCTACATTTTCTTCGGCAGATACAGATGTATCTATGTCAGTATCTATCAAAATCTCCGTACCAAATGCATCCACAATTCCCTGATAAACCGTTCTTCCTGGATTCATCAGCTCATGTGCCAGATGGTCTGCTTCTATTATATATGCATCATATTCTTCCTTTAATATCGTAAGAACTGCTGTCTTTCCGGAACCGATGCCTCCGGTCAGTCCAAGGATCAGCATGTCGTCTTTATTTTGCATCATACCAATTATCTCCTTCACTGATACCGATCTCAAGCGGTACTGCCATATCGGCTGCACCCATCATTTCCTTTTCCATGATCTCTTTTACAATATCAACCTCATCCTTTGCGGTCTCTACCAGAAGTTCATCATGGATCTGTAAGATCAGGCGGGATTTCAGTCCTCGTTTTTTCAGTTCCATATTCACACGGAACATAGCAATCTTAATAATATCTGCCGCCGTTCCCTGAATCGGCGAATTCATTGCAACACGTTCACCAAAGCTTCTGGTCATGAAGTTTGAAGACCGAAGCTCCGGTACAGGACGGATACGACCGAACATCGTCCTTACAACACCATCTGCTTTTGCTTCTTCCACCTGACGGTCAAGGAATAACTTTATATTCTTATAGGTTGCAAAATATTTCTCAATATAATCAGCCGCTTCTTTTCTGGATATTCCAAGATCCTCCGACAAGCCAAATGCACTGATTCCATAAACAATACCGAAGTTAACTGCCTTTGCATTTCTTCTCTGCAAGGATGTTACCTGATCGATTGGAACATCGAACACCTCGGAAGCTGTCGTTGCATGGATATCTACATGATTCAAAAAGGCATTCTGCATGACCTGATCTTCGGACAGATGAGCAAGTACGCGAAGTTCAATCTGAGAATAATCAGCATCCACAAATACATATCCATCCTCCGGAATAAATGCCTTTCGAATCAGTCTGCCAAGTTCCAACTTCATCGGAATATTCTGGAGGTTCGGATCAGTCGAACTGATACGACCGGTCGCTGTGATCGTCTGGTTAAAGGTTCCGTGAATTCTGCCATCTTCTGATATATATGCCGTCAAGCCCTGCGCATAAGTGGAATTCAGCTTTGTAAGCTGACGATATTCCAGTATCGCAGGTATGATCGGATGGTCATTCTTTATCTTTTCCAGTACATCAACGCTGGTGCTGTATCCGGTCTTGGTCTTCTTGACACCGGAAAGTCCCATATCTTCAAATAAAATAACGCCTAACTGTTTCGGTGAATTGATATTAAACTCTTTTCCTGCATAACCGATGATCTCGGTATGCAGTTCGTCAATCCTGCTCTGCAGCTTTACGCTGTAATCATCCAAGGCTTTTCGGTCAACCCGGATTCCCCGATGCTCCATATCATAAAGCGTATATACCGTCGGCATCTCGATCTCATTATAGAGAGTGAACATCTCCTGTTTTTCCAGACGTTCCATTAGAAGATCACCTGCAAGATATGGGATCAACGCCTTATATGCAAATAATTTCCGGAAGGTCTCATTTGTAAAAGAGAACAGATTCAGTTCATCTTTTCCAACCAATTCTTTTTCGGATGGCAGTGTTGCGCCAAGATAATCTCTTGCGATCGCATCATAGGAATATACATCCTCCATCGGATTTAAGAGATATGCCGCTACACCGATATCATGCACCTTTGTATCACTCTCATCAAACGGAAAGACTGACAATGCTTCCTTTAAATCCAGAATATCAATCTGCATACCATCCCTGGTGACTGACACTATATTCTCTGTCAGTCTGTCATGCTCCATTCCATTCAGATTCGACAAAATAAAGACATCTTTATAGGATATGGCGGCAGCCAGCCCGAATAAGGTTCCATCCTTTCGGATCGGATATAAACCGATCTTATGTGTATTTTTCATCTTATCAGCAAAGAATCCGTCTATCTGCTCTGTTGTTTCAAGCAAGGTGATAACCGGATCGATCTCCGCCGCCTCTGTCACTGTGTCAAACTTTTTTAACAGACTGTTAAAGCCTAATCTTTTAAAAATCTTATATGAATCTTCATTAAATAATGATTCGATCGTCATTTCATCCAGAGAGACATCCAGCTTACAGTCCAGTTTGATCGTTGCAAGATCCTTTGACATAACTGCAAGATCCATATTCTCTGTCAGATTCTTCTGAACACGCGGAGGCTTTACCGTATCCAGATGATCCAGAATATTCTCCATGCTTCCGTATTCGATCATCAGCTTTGCCGCTGTCTTTTCTCCGATTCCCGGAACTCCGGGAATATTATCAGAGGTATCTCCCATAAGGCCCTTCATATCTATAAACTGAACCGGTGTAACGCCATATGCCTCAACAACATCCTTTGCATAATAATTTTCTATCGTTGTTCCGGTTGCTTTTGTCTTTGGGATACGCACAAGTATTGTATCCGTTGCAAGCTGTAGAAGATCTCTGTCACCCGATACAATAACAGTTGCATAACCATCCCGTTCTGCCATTCTTGATATCGTACCGATAATATCATCTGCCTCATATCCGCCTTTTTCCACGATCGTGACATGCATGGCTGTAAGCACTTCTTTCATAAGCGGAACCTGTTCCCGAAGCTCCTCCGGCATTGGTTTTCTGGTTCCTTTATAAGCACTGTATTTCAGATGGCGGAATGTCGGTTCATGCACATCAAATGCTACGCACATATGATCCGGCTTTTCTTCGTCCAAGATCTTAAATATAATGTTAAGAAAACCAAGAACTGCATTTGTATGCAGTCCTTCATAGTTTGTAAGATCCGGCAGACCATAGAATGCACGGTTTAATATACTGTGTCCATCAATTAATAATATTTTATTCATTTTCTATATCGTCCTTCTCTGCCGTTTCCTCGGCGACATCCAGATAATTTTTATGTGTCTGGTTATATTTCTTTATTTTATCCATAAACTGTACATTCTTATCACTGTTTCCCGGAAGATCCTCATCTTTATATAAAATATTTTCCAGATATTCAATCATATACTTATTACCGAATAACAGCTTTTCGCCGAATGTATCGCTGTAATAATATTCTGTCTGTGATTTCTGCTTGGAATTCTGTTCATAATGATAAACCTTTTCAAGTACGCCACTGTATACCCACAAAAGCCCTGTGATAATAGCCGCAAGAACGAGAACAATCGTAGATGTTGCAATTCGTTTTACAGCTGTCATACGTGTCATTTCTTCATCCAGCTTATCATCCAGTTCCTTTTTAAAGTTAGTTGAAAGATTCTCTTCATTATCCAACTCTTTCATCCCAACGATCAGGGTGTAATAGATTTCCAGTTCCTCTGAACAATTATCACAGTTTTTGACATGCTTAATAAACTCCTTTAACTCGTCATCCGGGAGCTTATTCTCTATAAATGCCATGATCTTCGATTGTGCTTCCAAACATGTCATCTGACTGTCACCTTCTTCATCCTGTCCGTATTTTTTATCGTCTATCGAATATGATCCCGGGATTCATCGGTTGTCTTAACAATCTCCCGTATCACAATATGGAAAGGGTCACCCTTTCCCGGAACCACCTCTACACGGTCACCGACTTTATGTCCAAGCAATGCTTTCCCCATTGGAGATATATTACTGATAATGCCGTTTAATACATCTTCACGTACTGTCGTTACGATACGATAAGTATCTTCTTCTTCATCCTCTTCAAAATAAACACGAACGGTATTATTCAAGCCAACTTCATCATCTGCTGATTCATCCTTTATGATCTCAGCAGTTCTTACCATACGATCCAGATAACGGATTCTCTTTTCATTCGCATTCTTATCCTTCTTCGCAGCATAATATTCAAAATTCTCACTCAGATCTCCCTGTGCTCTTGCTTCCTTCACAGCTTCCAACTTTTCTTTACGAACTACGACTTTTCTATATTCGATTTCTTCTTCCATCTTCTTGATGTCAGATTCTGTTAACTGATTAAACATTAAACCAACCACCCTGTTCACATTTTTGCTAACAGTATAGCACAAAACATTTTTGGATACAACAAAAGCAGATCTTACGTCCGAAAACATAAAATCTGCTCCTGTTATTATATGAAATAAAATATATTTACTTCAGATTAGTTGTTGATGAGCTTGTCTTCACCATTCCAGCTGTACAGCTTTCTGATGCTTTCGCCAACGATCTCTGATGGATGCTCAGCAGCTTTCTTTCTCATAGCCTTGAAGTGAACCTGACGTCCTGCAGGTGACATATCAAGTAAGAATTCCTTAGCAAATGTACCATCCTGAATATCAGAAAGGACTTTCTTCATAGCCTTCTTTGTATCTTCTGTAATGATCTTAGGGCCTGTTACATAATCACCATACTCAGCAGTATTTGAGATAGAATATCTCATTCCCTTGAAGCCTGACTGGTAGATCAGATCTACGATCAGCTTCATCTCATGGATACATTCAAAGTATGCATTTCTTGGATCGTAACCGGCTTCGCAAAGTGTCTCGAAACCAGCCTGCATAAGTGCACATACACCACCGCAAAGAACTGCCTGCTCTCCGAAGAGGTCTGTCTCAGTCTCTGTTCTGAATGTTGTCTCAAGAACGCCGGCACGAGCTCCGCCGATACCAAGTGCATAAGCTAATGCTCTGTCAAGAGCCTTTCCTGTGTAATCCTGCTCTACAGCTACAAGACAAGGTGTACCCTTTCCTGCCTGATACTCAGAACGTACTGTGTGACCAGGTGCCTTAGGAGCGATCATAGTTACATCAACATTCTTAGGTGGAACGATTGTTCCGAAGTGGATATTGAAACCATGCGCAAACATTAACATATTGCCTTCTTCAAGGTTTGGCTCGATATCGTTCTTGTACATATCAGCCTGTAACTCATCATTAATAAGAATCATGATAATGTCTGCTTTCTTAGCAGCTTCTGCAGCTGTATATACTTCAAATCCCTGTGCTTCAGCCTTTGCCCAAGACTTACTTCCTTCATAAAGACCGATAATTACGTTACAGCCTGATTCCTTTAAGTTAAGGGCATGTGCATGTCCCTGTGAACCATAACCGATAATAGCGATTGTCTGTCCGTCCAGTAATGATAAATTACAGTCTTCCTGATAATAAATTTTTGCTTCTGCCATTATTTTGTCCTCCTGATATAAATGACTTCTTTATAATAATTAACTGCATAACTGCAATCAATCTATCAATAGTTAAATAAGGTGCGCATGATTAATCCTGACGCTGACCTCTCACCAGTCCTGTCAGACCGGTACGAACCAGTTCAATGATCTCAAATCCATCTAACAGTCCGAGAAATGCTTCACACTTCGAGGTTGCGCCTGTTAGCTCAATGATCATGGAACCTTTTGAAACATCAACGATGTTTGCTCGGAATATATTTGCAATGGACATGATATCCTGACGGGTATCCTTATCACTTCTCACCTTTACGAGTACAAGCTCTCTGCATACTGATTTGCCCGGCTCCAGTTCAACGATCTCTACGACGTCCTCGAGCTTATTCAACTGTTTCTTGATCTGGCTCAGACTTGCATTATCTCCGCTTACTGCTACAGTCATTCTGGAATATGCAGGATTCTCCGTAACACCTACCGTAACGCTGTCGATATTATAACCTCTGCGGCTGAATAAACCTGAAACTCTGCTCAGTACACCTGATGTATTATCTACAAGAAGTGACAAAACTATATTATCCATCAATAAGTACCACCTTTCAAACCTATGAAACGGCTGTATAATCAATACAGCACAAATCCTTGTTTTATTATAGTTATCTTGTCAATTATTGTCAACGAAGAATTACTCAATATCAAGCAATCTTTTTACAACCTGAACACATTCTGCCGCATCCTCTGAATAACCGTCTGCATGGATCTCCTCGGCAAAGCTCTCCGTGATAACGGCTCCGCCGATAACGACCTTAATATCCAGATTTTTTTCTTTTACCAGTTCCACGACATCCACCATTTTCATCATGGTTGTTGTCATCAGTGCCGAAAGTCCGATGACCTTGGCATCATTTTCTATGGCTGCATCTACGATCACATCCGCAGGTACATCCTTTCCAAGATCGATAACCGGGAATCCGTAGTTTCGTAGCATCAAGACAACCAGATTCTTTCCAATATCATGGATATCTCCCTCCACGGTAGCAACCACGATCGCAGGCATTGCCTTTCCATCATCCTCTCGTACGATAAGTGGCGTGATCTGATTGATCGCAAGCTCCATCGTCTCTGCGCTTGCGATTAACTGTGGCAGAAAGTATTTTTTCTGTTCAAATAATTTTCCAACACGGTTAATTGCCGGAATCAGCTCATCATCAATAATTTTCTGCGGATCTATCCCCTGTTCCAGTTCTTTTTTGACATCTTCTGAAATATTTCTTTTATTTCCTTTTACAACATCTGTGTAGATAACACTTTTTTCTTTTTCATCCTCCTGACTGCCTCCATTCTGTACAGGTGCAGCCGTTGTGATCCCGAGAGGTTTTACATTCTGGATATACCGGATATCTCCTTCGTCTTTGTTAAGAAGCATATCCGATGCATATGCCATATTCATAAGCATAGTCTGTGACGGATTTGCAATTGCCATCGTAAGGCCATTCTGGATTGCCATCGTTAGAAAAGCTGCATTTACAAACATACGCTCCGGCAATCCAAATGAGATATTCGAAAGTCCGCATATCGTAGCAAGCCCCATATCATGACAATAACGGATTGTTTTCAGGCAGTTGACAGCAGCAGCTTTCTCTGCTCCGACTGTTGCAACCAGACCATCGACCACAACATCCTCTTTCTGAAAGCCCATCTTATAAGCAGCATCCAGAACTGTATGTATAATGTTTTCTTTTTCATCACTGTCCTTTGGAAGTCCCTCGTCAGAAAGCGGAAGCAGAATGAACATCGCACCATATTTTCTGACCAACGGAAGGATCTCCTGCATTTTTACCTTTTCCAGAGATACAGAATTCACAAGTGCACGTCCCGGATAGATACGAAGTGCCGCTTCGATAACAGCAGGGTTACTGGAATCAATACATAACGGAAGATTCACTGCCTGTGACACCTCATATACAACTCTTACCATCATTTCTTTCTCATCAATACCATTCATGCCGACATTGATATCAAGGATTGATGCACCCTTTTCCATCTGTTCTTCCGCCATCGTCATAACAGTATCGAGAACTCCCTCCCGAAGCTCTGCCTGCAGTTTCTTCTTACCGGTTGGATTGATACGTTCTCCGACCACCATAAAAGGACCATCCAGACTGATCTGTCTTGTCATGCGTTCTGATGATAGCAAACGTTCTTTCTTGTCTGATATCTCAGGAATATCCATTGTCTTTGCCATATCAGAAAGTGCTTTGATATGGGCAGGAGTTGTTCCGCAGCAGCCGCCGACCATACCGGCTCCCGCTTCTATGATCATCTTCATATCTTCTGCAAAGGTTTCCGGTGTCATGGCATATACACTTTTACCATCCACAAGTTCAGGCATACCGGCATTCGGCTTCGCAAATACGGGAACAAATGCTACCTCTTTCATGGCAGCCACAAGCTCTGTCATCTTGTCCGGTCCTGTGGAACAGTTTACACCTATCGCATCCACGCCAAGATTCTGTAATACATTGACCGCGGTTACCGGATCCGTTCCATATAAGGTTCTTCCGTCCTCGTTAAATGTAAGGCTCGCCATGACAGGGAGATCACAGATCTCATTTGCAGCGATCACAGCAGCTCTGGTTTCGGCAAGGCTCATCATAGTTTCTACAACCAGAAGATCACAGCCCGCCTCAAAAAGAACTTTGATCTGTTCTTTATAGATATCAACCAACTCTTCAAACTGAAGTTTTCCCATCGGATATAGCATCTCACCTGTCATGGTAAGATCGCCTGCGACATAACCATGCCCGCACTCAGCAACGGCCTGCTTTGACAGAGCTACCAGATCCATATTCATCTGATAGAGATCATTCTCCAGTCCATATTCACGAAGCTTTAAACGATTACAGGTAAATGTCGGAGCATATAAGATATCTGTGCCTGCATTCAGATACGACGTCTGAAGTTCCAGCATAACTTCTTTGTGCTCCAGTATGTATTTTTCCGGACATACACCAAGCGGCATGCCTGCATTCATCAGATTTGTTCCGGTTGCTCCATCTAAGATCAGTATTTTCTCATTGAACAGTTGTCTAAATTCGTGTTTATTCATTCGTTATCACACCTTCGTCGTCTATTTTGTTATCTCCGTCTGCCGCTGTCGTTGCAAGCATATCACATCGTTCATTCATCGGATGTCCTGCATGTCCCTTTACCCAGTGAAAGGTTACTGTATGCGGTTCTTTTGCTTTTAACAGTCGTTCCCACAGATCCCGGTTCTTTACCGGTTCATTCTTGCCACGTTTCCAGCCCTTCTTGATCCAGCCCCATATCCAGCCTTCATTAAATGCCTTTACAAGATACTGGGAATCTGAATATAAATCCACATTACAGGGTTTTATCAATGCTTCTAAACCAACAATAGCTGCCATAAGCTCCATGCGGTTATTTGTAGTCTTATTATAGCCCTGTGAAAATTCCCGTTCATGGAGCGTTCCTTTTCCATCAATAAACTGGATAACCGTACCATATCCGCCCGGTCCGTCCGGATTACCTCTCGCTGCACCATCTGTATATATCTTTACATCCATTCTTTTCGCACCTCATATCCATTCTAATTAATCCATATCCGCTTATAAATGACTGATTATCACTTTTCATCAAATGATCGGAATATTTTATTCTGTGCCATCACTATAACTTTCGATCAATTCTGTAAGGAGTCTGCTCATTTTATCAGACATCTCCTTACTGCGATCCAGAATATCCTCATGCTTTAATTCAGCACCAAGTCCTGCCGCTTTATTTGAAATTGCCGAAAAACCGGATACACGGATTCCCATATGGCAGGCCGCGATTGCCTCACATGCTGTACTCATGCCGACCGCATCTGCGCCGAGCAACTGAAACATCCTTATCTCAGCCGGTGTTTCATATTGCGGACCGGTCACCTGAATGTAGGTTCCTTCCACAACATGAAGTCCAAGCTGCTCAAATACTTTCCTGCTTATCTGTATTTTTTCTTTATCATATATATGGCTCATATCCGGGAATCTGACGCCAAACTCATCTATATTTCTTCCAATCAACGGAGATGGAACAAAGCTTGATATCTGATCCGAAATGATCATGATATCTCCCGGTGCCAGCTCTTCACTGATTCCTCCCGCCGCATTGGTAAGGATCAGCCACCGTATTCCTAGAAGCCCCATCAGCCGGATCGGCTTCACAACATCCTGCATGGAATATCCCTCATAGTAATGAACTCTTCCCTGCATGACAACAATCGGCTTTCCACAGGAATAACCAAATATAAACCGTCCCTTATGACCGGCAACCGTCGAAACAGGAAAGCCCGGAATCTCTTTATAATAAACATACACCGGATCATCCACAGTAAATGCATCGCCCAGTCCGCTTCCAAGTACGATCCCTATCTCCGGCTTCATCTTTATTTTGTCAGTGATATAACGAACAGCTTCATCATACATAAATAACATCTCCCTATCCCGGTGCTGCAGCTCACCTGTACCCAGTCTCTGAAATACATAATTCTGAGTTTTCTCATATATCCATATGGTAAAAAAGCTGACACCCATCTGAATGTCAGCTTATTTTCATAAAACGGAGATAGAGAGATTTGAACTCTCGCGCCGGTTGCCCGACCTACCGCTTTTCGAGAGCGGACCCTTCAGCCACTTGGGTATATCTCCTTTTTCCTATGACTTTGCTATAATACCATTAATACACAAAATATACAACTATTTTTTATGATACTTTCTGATGCCTTTTCACCGGACATGGTCATACAATGGTAACACTTAAAACTAATAGTAGCAGATTACAGGCATCCCGGCATAGATATTCTCATAAATAACCGCGGCTTTCTGATATGGCAGATTAACGCAGCCATGCGAACCGCTGGAATAATAAATGTCTCCGCCGAACTTATCACGCCATGTCGCATCATGAAGCCCGATTCCACGATTAAAAGGCATCCAGAAATTGACCTTTGTCTCATAATCCTCTCCTCTTAAAACAGAAGGTGATTCTTTATATGTGATCGAATATAACCCATCCGGTGTACCATGTCCTTTCTTTACACAACCTGTTACACAGGGAGAATCTTCAACCAATTTTCCATCTATGATCAAATATACATGCTGGTTTGACAGATCGACCTCTACATAAGAATAACCGATATCCCCGTATTTGTTATATGCTGCTCCCGTCTGGGAAAACTCCGGTGTACGCTCCTGTGATTTCCCACTTGCAAGTGCTTCCCGCAAGCCCTTTGTCTCCGCTTCTACATCAATTGCCCATCCATAACGATTGCCTGTTTCTTCTACATATCTTCCTGTATAAGTCTGAAAGGTTCTCGTTGTTCCGACTGTATCATATGTCTCTGCAAGCTGTCTCACATATGCCTGAACCGATTTCTTTTTGAACTTCCATTTTCCGTTATCATAATAGAGCCAGTTGCCAAATGTTGATGCATCAAGCGTCCATGATACACGATCAATGCTGTAGTCGATCTGAACCGTAAGATATGTTTCCAGTGCTTTTTTCCGGTCTGCAATCTCCTTACTGTCTGCCGTGATCTCTGCATTCTCATAACACGCTTCTTTATCAAGGTCTGTAGTAGCTTTCACCTGTTCAAGCGCCGTTTCTATCACTTCATGAACCTTATCTGTATCCAGATAACTGCCTTCTGTCTCTGGTATGATAACCGCCTCGCTCTTATCAACTGCTACATAGGCATCCTTTGGTTTTTCCATATTCTTTTCCTGCATACAGTCCTGATCTTTTAAAAATTGATACAGTTTTTCCTTATCATAGGTTACCTCATAACTGGTTTTATAATCTTTTCGCTTATTATTCAGATATAAAAACCACAGAAAGCCATTTTGCTTCTTCTTAATGCTTTTCTCATTGGAAACTGCCTGTATCGTCATATCGATATCTTCCGGACGGATCACAAATGATGCATGTTCTCTGCCGTTTACGCTTAAAGTATATCCACTCATATATGTATCGATCGTGTTTTTTACGGATTTTACTGTATGATAGGATACATTCTGTCCGTCAATATATGTATTCTTGTTAAAATGGAAACTAAACCAGATCGACAATGTAAGATAACAAAGTAAAATAACTCCGCCCACAGAAATTGATATAATCGCAGCGATCTTTTTTCCTTTTTTCCGTTTATCGATCTGTTCATAGACACTCTTATCGACAAAGACATCCGATGGTATGGCAGCAGCCGTGGCAGCAACCTCCGGCTGGTCTTTTGTTTCTATTTCTTCAGTCTCCGCCTGGTCTGTCTCTTGGTCTGCTTCAGTTTCAATCTCCATCTGCCCAGCCTCTTTGCCTGCCTCATTCTCTTCTTTGTCTGCGCTGTTTTCTGTTTGCTCTTCTTTAGTCTCTATTTGTGTTGCCTCTTTATCCGCTTCGCATTCTGTTTGTTCTGCATCTTTGACGGCTTTGCTCTCTGTCTGCTCTACTTCTTTGTTTTCCTCACTCATAATCTTCCCCTGTTATTCTCCTTCCAGATGGATCACGCATATCTCCGGTTTATTATTGACCCGGAACTTTAAAGTATGACCACCAAGTCCACCTGTTAAGATCATTTTTTTATTACGATATTCATACATACCCCGGTAATATTTTGGAAACAGCCGTACCATCGGTGATATCACTCCCCCAAAAAACGGAAGTATGATCATGCCCCCGTGTACATGACCGGATAACACCAGATCTGCTCCCCATTCCGCATAAACCGAAAAATAATCCGGGTTATGCGCAAGTAATATCGTATATACATCCTGATGTCTCGTCGGAAGAAGCTCCACCAGATAGTCCGTCTCCATCTTCAGAAGCCGGAATCTTCTGTAATAAGCCGCATCCATGTCAAGCCCCACCACCCGGATATTTTCAGATGTCAGAATCATTTCCTCATTTATAAGCCATTGAACATAATCCTTTGTCTGTTCATATAGATTTTCCCAGATATCTCCATACTGCTCTGTATATAAACTGGTTCGCATCTCATGATTTCCCTTTGAAATATAAACAGGGAATTCACTTCCAAGCTTTTGCAGAAGGTCTATCGCAACCCCCGAATCGACATCTTTCTTTCCGACTATAACATCTCCTGCGATCAAAACTGCATCAGGAACAATCTTTTTTATCTCTTTTATGAGCTCCTCATTTTTATCTCCGAATTCCGCATTATGAAGATCTGCGATCATCGCAAATGTAGCAGACTTTTTGATTCTTTTATCCGTGATCGTATAATGAGATACCGAAAGCATGTGATTCTCCCGTCTGCTTTCAATCAGAACTGCGCACAGACAGATAAGCGCAAATATACAGATGATACTGATAATATCGAATAACATTTCCTCTTCCTCTAGGAACGAAAGGCAAGATATAATACTTTTTTAAAACTATAGCCAAACGTCATTTTCTTTATATTTTCTGCAGCAACAATCTCAACTGAACCAAGTACACGGCCATTGATCGAATATTCCATTTTTCCGATCACGTCTCCTTTGTTGATCGGTGCAGTAAGCGTCTCTTCCTGAACCGGTGTCTTCTTCACATCATCTGCCTTTTCTCCGCGAAGCAGAACGGATGAGAATTCCGATGCACTTTCAATCGCCAGTTCGTCACTGATACCATTTTCTATAGAAACGCTGCAGGTGTCAAGTACATTTTCATCTTTATACAGATTGCAGTTTGCATATCCATAATCGAATAGCTTGCAGACCTCTTTATTTCTGATATCCTTTGTTTCAGCTCCCATGATAACTGCGATCAATGTAATGCCGTTTCTGTTCGCCGTCGCCGACATACAGTATTTGGCTGTCGCCGTATATCCGGTTTTAAGCCCGGTCGCCCCGGTGTACATATTAAGGAATTTATTTGTATTAGCAAGGTCAAATCTTGACTCGCCCCTTGCGGTTTTATGTATGATCGAATCCATCCAGATACCGGAATATTTCAGGATCTCAGGATGTTCGTCAATTAACTGTCTGGACATAATTGCAATGTCTCTTGCCGATGTCTCATGTCCATCTGCATCCAGTCCACAGGCATTGACAAAATGTGTATGCTCCATTCCAAGTTCCTTTGCCCGGTCATTCATTCTCTGAACAAAGGCTTCCTCGCTTCCTGCCGTGAATTCTGCCATAGCAACTGCCGCATCGTTTCCTGATGCAATAATGATACATTTTATCATATCTTCAACCGTCTGCTGTTCACCGGTTTCAAAGAAACATTGTGAACCACCCATAGAAGCTGCATGTTCACTCACAGTTACAATATCAGACATCTGATAATCGCCTGCCTTCATTGCCTCAAAAACCAGAAGCAGCGTCATTACCTTTGTGACGGATGCAGGTTTCCTTGCCTCGTCTGCATTTTTCTCATATAATACCGTTCCTGTTGTTGCTTCCATAAGGATACAGGATGGTGATTCCAATTGAAGTCCGGACTGATCTGTCGCCATTTCATCTGTTGCTGTTCTATCTGTTACAGTTTCATTTGTTACGGCTTCATCTGTAAGCGGTTCTTCCTGTACGTTTTCCTCAGTTACCACCTCTGGCTCAGCAACACTATATATTACCGATCGGTCGGTATGTCCGACTACAAGTGCTATTCCAAGAACCATACCTATAAATGCTCTGCCTACCCTCTTTCCCATTTTAACCCGTTTCAATAACATCCCTCTAATCTGTTCATTTATACAATTTATGCTTAAAAAAATGAATAAAGAATGTTTGTGTTGATATTTTTCTTTCATAATTAATTATATTCTGCTATAATACTACAGAATTATGCGCAATATGCGGTAATTTAATAAATAATGACACTTTCGTCATTTATTAACTGGACAAATTATAACAGGAGGAAAATCAATGAGTATGAAATTGGTTAAACGAGTACCAACCGGTGAAGAGATCAAAGAATTATATCCTCTCTCACAGGAACTCAAAGACATTAAAGCAAAACGAGACGAAGAGATCAGAAAAATTTTTACCGGAGAAGACAAGCGATTTATATTTATAATTGGTCCATGTTCCGCTGATAACGAAGATGCTGTATGCGACTATCAGAACAGACTGGCAAAGGTTGCAGAACAGGTCAAAGATAAAATTCTTGTAATTCCACGTATATATACGAACAAACCAAGAACAACGGGTGATGGATACAAAGGGATGTTACATCAGCCGGATCCGAATAAGGCGTCTGATATGTTAGAAGGTTTATATGCGATTCGTAAAATGCATATCCGCGCGATCAAAGAAACCGGACTCACAGCAGCAGACGAAATGCTCTATTCCGAGAACTGGCAATATGTTGACGACATCTTATCCTATGTAGCGATCGGTGCACGTTCCGTTGAGGATCAGCAGCACAGATTAACGGCAAGTGGAATGGACATTCCGGTCGGCATGAAGAATCCAACCAGTGGTGATTATACTGTTATGATGAATTCTTGTCTTGCCGGACAGCATCCGCATACTTTCTTATATTCCGGATGGGAAGCCCACACAGACGGAAACCCACTGACTCATTGTATCTTAAGAGGTGCATTAAACAAACACGGCCGTTCTATCTCAAACTACCACTACGAAGATCTGCGTCTTTTATATGAATCATACCAGAAGTTCAATCTGGTAAATCATTCATGTATCGTTGATGCAAATCATAACAATTCAGGCAAAAAATTCGATGAGCAGCCAAGAATCGTAAAAGAGGTTATCCACAGCCGCAATTATGATCCTGATATCAAAGAACTTGTAAAAGGTGTTATGGTCGAAAGTTATATTGAAGATGGTAATCAGCCGGTTGGCGGAGGATGCTATGGCAAATCCATCACAGATCCTTGTCTCGGATGGGAAAAGACAGAACGTCTCTTAAAAGAAGTTGCAGATCTGTTATAAAAAACGATAAAAGAATATGAAATTTCTTTTTAATAACAATTATATGTATGATAAAAAGGAACCTGCCAAATAACAACTGGCAGGTTCCTTTTTTAATCCTTTATGATGCGTGATAGAAAATTTCTACCTAACGACACATCTCCGGTAATATTCAATTTTCCGGTTGCATAAGCATAAATCGGATCCATCACTCCATTTATTACTTTCTCCAGGCAGGATACTGTAACGATAAACTGAACATTTCGTTGCTTATATTCCCCCGAAGCGACCTCAAATGTATCATCTTTCAAATGAATGTAAAAATGCCCGCTATCACGTCCAATAACATCAAACTGGAAATATGTATCATCCTTTAATCCATCTATATTCTTATGCAAGGATAATTCATTAAAATAATCAAGACATTCCCTGTATGTCATATAAACAAACCCGCTTTATAAGAACTCGAAATCGTCTTCCTCGTCGCCATCACCGATCAGAACCTGATTACGCTTAACGCCTTCTTCGATTTCTCCTACAATTACTTCATCTTCTTCATCCTCTGTTACAGCACTCTTACCTGCAAATGCCTGTGGCTTGCTTTCCTCTTTCGGTTCTTCCTTTGGCTTCATCTTTAACTTCTGAGGTTCATTTGTTGTCTGGGACTTCATCTTCAGCTTAGTAATAGGATCAGCTTCTAACGCATCCTCATTAATGGATGAAGCAGTACCTGCTGTTGCTGTTGCAACACCACCATTTGCCTTAATCTCTTCCATCTCTGCTTTTAACTTTGCAAGCTCTGCCTTTGCATTTGAAAGGACTTCATTTGCACGCTTCTTTGCATCGTTAATGATTCTGTTGGCTTCATTGTTTGCTGCATTCTGTTCCTTTTTGGAACCCGGAGCAGCCTGCTCCAACTGTTTCTCTAATTCATAGATCTTTACACTATTCTCTCTGAGAGAATTCTGAGCCAGTTCATTTTCTGCTGCAGCTGCATCATATTTTGCCTGTAATGAAGCAAACTCATCCGATACTTCTCTCATAAATGAATTTACTTCATCTTTATTATAACCAAAAAGTCCCTTTTTAAAGGTCTTTTCTTCAATGCTTTCCTTTGTTAACATTATAGTGCTTCTCCTTTTCGTGTTTTTTTAACATAACCTAAACTTAATTATATTAATTCTTTGTATGTTTTTCAAGAAATAATCGTATGTTTTTAAAAAAATTTACAATTTTTCATGAAAGATATTCAAGTCTAAGCTATTTTCATGTATTCTTTTACATTTCTTGACTATCAAGCAGAATTGTAAACGGTCCGTCATTAGACAGATCCACTCTCATATCCGCACCGAAAACGCCGCTTTCCGTAACAGTATTCTTCTCTCTACAGGCAGACAGGATATATTCATATAACTTATTTGCCTTATCGGGGTTACCCGCCTTTGTAAAAGAAGGACGATTTCCTTTCCTGCAGTCTGCACATAAAGTAAACTGTGATACGATCAGAAGCTCACCTTTTACATCTGTAAGAGAAAGATTTGTCTTGCCATTTTCGTCTGCAAATATACGAAGCCCCAGCAGTTTACGGATCAATTTATCTGCAACTTCTTCTGTATCTTCTTCGAATACACCTACAAATACCAGCAGACCTTTTCCGATCTTTCCGACCTCTTTATCATCTACTGTTACACTTGCATGATTCACTCTTTGAATCAGAAATCTCATAATCTTTTTCCCCTTTAACGTTCTGACATACTGATTGCTTCTACAGCAACACTTCCCCCTCGAACGACCTCGATTCGGTTCGGAAAACTCTGTTTGAATAATTTGATCGCATCATTATTCTGATTCTCTGTCTGTAAACACTCTACCAGAATATTCTTTTTATCGTAGTCGGTAATTCTAAAATTAAATGCATTTGCAATGCGGAATACCTCATCCTTATCATCCGTATTACATTCCTTGACCTTAATAAACAAAATCTCTTTATTATGAATCGGAATATCTGTATAATCAACCACCTTGATTACTTCCACACTACGGTTTAACTGCTTCTTTACCTGCTCAAAAATACGATCATCGCTTGTAAAACTGATTGTCATTCTGGATATAGTCGTATCCTCTGTCTCACCAACTGTCAGACTGTTCAGATTATACGATTTGCCTGAAAAAAGGCCGGAAATCCTTGCAAGTACACCTATTTCGTTTTCAACATATAAACATATCCATCTTTTCTTTTCACTCATATGTCCATCCTCCTTAACAATCCATGATCATATCATTTA
This sequence comes from Clostridium sp. AF15-41, assembly GCF_003604095.1. NCBI lineage: Bacteria > Bacillati > Bacillota > Clostridia > Eubacteriales > Clostridiaceae > Clostridium > Clostridium sp. AF15-41. The sequence continues at coordinate 2,161 of NZ_QTMQ01000022.1, read as the reverse complement.
ATGACTTGCCGCCCGGAACCATCGGGAATACATTTGCAGTCGGATCAATATAGAACTCTATAACTGTAGGTCCCTTTGTATTTGCCTTTGCCTGCTCAAATGCTGCCTTGATCTCTTCTTCCTTTGTAACACGGATTCCAAGTGCCTCATAGCTTTCCGCCAGTTTTACAAAATCCGGTGTATATTTCGGACAGCATTTGTCCGGATTCTGACAATCATGATTACAGCTCTTTCTGTATCGCAGACATGTACTGCTGTAACGCTTGTTGAAGAACAACTCCTGCCACTGACGTACATTTCCAAGATAACCGTTATTTAAGATACAGATCGTGATCGGAAGCTCCTGTGCAACCGCAGTCGCCATCTCCTGAATATTCATCTGCACACCACCGTCACCGGAAATACAGATAACATTTTTATCCGGATTACCAATCTTGGCACCGATGGCAGCAGGAAGTCCATATCCCATCGTACCAAGGCCACCGGAGGTTAAGAGCTGGTTCTCTCCGCCAAGTGCGATATACTGTGTTGTCCATAACTGATTCTGCCCTACATCGGTTGTAATGATGAAATCGTCATACATCTCATTAATGGTCTTAATGATCTTCTCCGGTGTAACACCTTTATAAGAATTCATGTTGATCGGATACTGTCTCTTCACTTCCATGATCTCATCTACCCAATCGCTTATATCTAATTTCTTTGCATATTTTAACATCTTTGTAATCGCAAGCTTTGCATCTGCTACGATCGGGATGTCTACCTCGATATTTCTGGAGATTGATGCTGCGTCGATATCGATATGTATGATCTTTGCATTCTTTGCAAATGTGTCGATCGTACCGGTGATACGGTCATTGAATCTGGTTCCGATTGAGAACAAGACATCACATTCCATGATTGCTTTATTGGATGCAAGATTTCCATGCATTCCGATATTACCAACATATAAAGGATGGTCCGTCGGAATTGCTCCCTTACCCATGATCGTAGTAACAACAGGGATTCCTGTCAATTCACATAATTCCTGCATTTCTTTTCTTGCATGCGCGATATTTACACCACCGCCGATCAAAAATACCGGTTTTTTGGCACGATTTAATTCTGCCAGAGCCTTCTTAAGCTGACCGGAATGTACGCCTTCAGACGGCTTATATCCTCTGATATTTACCTCATCCGGATATTCATCCGACCCCATTGCCAACTGGATATCCTTCGGTATATCAACCAGTACCGGACCCGGCTTACCTGTTCTTGCGATATAGAATGCATTCTTGATAATCCTTGCCAGATCTTCTCTCTTTCTGACTGTTACCGCATACTTACAAATACTTCTCGTGATACCTACGATGTCAACCTCCTGAAAGGCATCGTTACCGATCAGATTCATCGGTACCTGTCCGGTAAAACATACAAGTGGAACACTGTCATAGTTTGCTGTTGCAATTCCTGTAACCAGATTGGTTGCACCGGGACCGCTGGTAACCAAGCATACACCAACCTTCCCTGTTGATCTTGCATATCCATCTGCCGCATGAACAAGTGCCTGTTCATGTCTTGGAAGGATCATATCGATTCCTTCCGCATCATATAATGCGTCAAATAAGTCGATCGCTGTTCCACCCGGATAGGCAAACAGTGTATCAACATGTTCTTCCTGTAATGCTTTTACAAACATCTGTGCTCCATTAATCTCCATAACCTATATCCTCCTTTAATTTCATTCATATAAATTTCCTAAAAGAGCTTTTTCACATCCATTAAAAAAGCCCTAAGCCGTATATCAGCTTAGGGCGAATAATCATATCCGTGGTACCACCTAAATTCAGGTTCTTCCTGCTCTTATCCGATACTTGCAAGTTTTACCTGTGTCATATCGTTTTCCTGTAACGGGGAAATCCGTTGAATCCTACTTAGCACTTCATAAGAAATTATGCTTTTCAGTCCACTGCTCGAAGGCTACTTCCATACATCCTAGCTGAAGATTCTCACCACCATCTTCTCTCTGGGAGCCGGTCCTGTATGTACTCCTCCTTGTCATTGCATTTGACATATAAACTGTTGTTACTTTAGCATAAATGAGGAAAAAAGTCAACGTGTTATTTAGGAATAATAACCAAATACTGTAGGATTACAATACATGTGTTACAACTGAATATAA
>NZ_QTMQ01000021.1:0-29171 GCF_003604095.1 Clostridium sp. AF15-41 | reverse complement strand
TATATTCAGTTGTAACACATGTATTGTAATCCTACAAATATGGCAAAAAATATGTGATTTTATCGTTGACAAAGAGTGTTCAAATATGTATAATAACCAATGTGCGATTTTTAGGAGATATTATGTTAATTGATTTATCAGAGATTTTATCGACAGAAGGACAGGTAAAAGACTACGATGTTACATCTGAATTGAAGGAATTTTCTTTCAACGGAAATGTATATGTAGTCGATAATGTAAAGGATTTTCATCTTACCGCCAGAAATGAAGGAAAGAGAAAAGCAAGTCTTAAGGGTGGCTGTGTTGTTACACTTAAGATGTTATGTGACCGTTGTCTGGATGAAATTACAGAAGATTTTGAAGTGGACATAGACGAGATGATCGATATGGCTATCTTTGAAACAGATAAAGTTGATGAGATCGAGGAATTAGATTATCTGGAAGATCACATTATTAATATGGACATGCTTTTACAGAAGGAACTAATGACTTTAGTCCCGATGCAGATATTATGCAAAGATGATTGCAAAGGTCTGTGCAAAGTGTGTGGAGCAAATCTGAATCATGAAACATGTGATTGTGATGATTTTGTTCCGGATCCAAGATTATCAGTTTTTGCAAACATCTTGAAAGGTTGAGGAGGTGTGATTAATGTCAATTTGTCCAAAGAATAAGAGTTCAAAGGCCAGAAGAGATAAGCGTAGAGCTAACTGGAAGATGACTGCTCCTGCATTAGTAAAGTGCAGCAAGTGTGGCGAATTAATGGTTCCACATAGAGTATGTAAGAATTGTGGTTCATACAACAAGAAAGAGATTATCTCAGTAGGTGAGTAATTATAAATAGAGCTTTCCGAGCGATCGGAAGGCTTTATTTTTTTGCACCGATATCCCCTGTTGACTTTAAGAAAGGCAAAATATATAATAGCTTTGTGTATTTATACGGTCAGAGCAGAGTCCTATTCTGACAAACCCTGGGGTTGGTCTGCGTAGGAGTCTGGACTCCGATTCGTATAATAAGAAATATGGAAACACCGGAAAAGTTCCGGTGTAGAAAGGAAACAGGAATAAGATGAGCGAAGTAACAAGAGTAGTCGTAGATGCCATGGGTGGAGATTACGCACCGGAGTGGATCATAAGAGGTGCCGTAGAAGCAATCAATGAAGGCGCAAAGGCACAGGTAATACTGACCGGTAAAGAAGATGTAATAAAAAAGGAACTTGCAAAATATACTTACGATCAGTCAAAGATCGAGGTTGTAAATGCAACAGAGGAGATCACCTGTCATGAAGCCCCGGTACAGGCTGTCAGAAGCAAGAAGGATTCTTCACTGGTGGTTGGTCTGAATATGGTAAAAAACGGAGAAGCTGATGCGATCATTTCAGCCGGAAGCTCAGGTGCGATCCTTGCAGGAGGTCAGTTAGTAGTCGGACGTTCCAAAGGTGTAAAACGTTCACCGCTTGCTCCATTACTTCCTACATCAAAGGGGTATTCTCTTCTGATCGATTGTGGAGCGAATGTCGACGCGAGACCGGAGCATCTGTTACAGTTTGCAAAGATGGGATCTATCTATATGGAGAATATTGAGCATGTAAAGAATCCAAGAGTTGCGATCGTAAATATCGGTGATGAAGAAGAAAAGGGAAATGCTCTAGTAAAAGAGACATATCCATTATTAAAAGAATGCAAGGACATTAATTTTGTCGGCAGTATCGAGGCAAGAGAGATTCCAAATGGTGCAGCGGATGTCATTGTCTGTGAAGCCTTTGTCGGAAATGTTATCTTAAAATTATATGAAGGTCTTGCAAAGATGCTCCTAGGTGAGATTAAGAATACGATCATGTCATCACTTAAGACCAAGATCGGAGGCCTTCTGATCAAGAGTTCATTAAATGGCTTAAAAGAGCGTTTTAATGCAAAGAACAAAGGTGGCGCACCTTTGCTTGGCTTAAAGGGCCTTGTTGTAAAGATCCATGGTAATTCTCATAACGAAGAGGTTAAGAGCGCTATTTTCCAGTGTATCGATTTCAAGGAAAATGGTGTAAATGAAAAAATTGCCGAGAATATTGGAAAAGAAGTGGCGAAGTAATTATGAATACAGAACGATTTCATAATATAGAAGATATCATTGGGTATACCTTTCGTGATCTGGATCTGCTTGTAACGGCATTAACACATAAGTCATATGCAAATGAACGCAAGATCAATAAGGTAGAATCCTATGAACGATCGGAATTCCTTGGAGATGCGATCCTGGAATTCGTTGTCAGTGAATATCTTTATCATAATTATCCGGAATATCCGGAAGGAAAATTAACAAAGCTCCGAGCAAGTCTGGTATGTGAATTTACCTTATCCCAGATATCCAAGGAACTAAAGTTTGGACATTATGTTCTGCTCAGCAAGGGAGAAGATCTGACCGGAGGGAGAAATCGGAACTCGATCATGTGTGATCTGTTTGAGGCGGTTCTCGGTGCGATCTATCTGGATGGCGGATTAGATGAAGCAAAGAAATTTGTTCACCGGTTTCTACTTGATGATGTAGAGACTCATTCACTGTTTTATGATGCCAAGTCAACCTTGCAGGAGCTTGCGCAGAAAGAAGAAAAAACCCTTACTTATGCCTTGTTAGAGGAAAAGGGGCCGGATCATAATAAATCTTATGTATCCGAGGTGTGCATTAACGGGGAGCATGTTGCGACAGGTGAAGGAGCATCCAGAAAGGCTTCGGAGCAGACGGCAGCATATAATGCACTGTTACAAATAAAGAAAAAGCAGGGTTAATATATGTATTTAAAAAGTATTGAAGTAAACGGCTTCAAATCATTTGCAAATAAAATCGTATTCAAATTCAATCATGGAATAACCTGTATCGTTGGACCGAATGGTTCGGGAAAGAGTAACGTGGCGGATGCTGTCCGCTGGGTACTTGGTGAACAGAGTGCAAAGAGTCTCCGAGGCTCTAAGATGGAGGATGTAATCTTCTCCGGTACACAGCTTCGTAAGCCACAGGGTTCTGCTTATGTAGCAATCACGTTAGATAACAGTGATCATCATCTGCCGATTGATTATAATGAAGTAACGGTTGCCAGACGTGTGTATCGTTCGGGGGAAAGTGAATATCTTATTAATGGTACAGTCAGTCGTTTAAAGGATGTAAATTCGCTGTTCTTTGATACCGGTATCGGTAAAGAGGGATATTCCATTATCGGACAGGGTCAGATTGAGAAGATCTTAAATGGTAAACCGGAGGAACGACGGGAACTGTTCGATGAAGCGGCAGGAATCGTAAAATTTAAAAAGAACAAAGCGGCAGCCGAGAAATCATTAGAAGCAGAGCGTGACAATCTAAGTCGTGTCAATGATATTTTATATGAGTTGGAAAAGCAGGTCGGTCCATTACAGAAGCAGTCAGAAACAGCGAGAAAATATCTGTTGTTTAAGGACGAACTGAAGAAACTGGATATCAATGCTTTTTTCCTTGAAATGGAGCATTTAAAAGAGATTCTTGATAAAGATACAGAGAATCGGGAAATCTTAAATAATGATCTCACGCAGAATAAAGAAGAACTGGAGCATACAAAGGAAGAATATGAGCGTATCGAGCAGGCGTTAGAGGAGATCAATCAGGCAATCGATGCATCCAAGAATCAGGTGCATGAGCTCCGGTTAAAGAATGAACGTTTGGAAGGTGAGATCAATGTTATCAACCAGCAGATCTTGAACTCCCGACAGAATGATAAGAATATACAGGAACAGATCGACAGGATCAACCGTCAGCGGGAAACTGACCGGAAAGAGATGGAGAATTATCAAGGACAAAAGGATGCCCTTGGAGATCAGGTTTCAACCATTTCCGGTTCTCTGGATACTGCAAAAGGAGAAAGCAGCCGCTTGGATGCCTATATCCATGAATGCCAGGATAAGATCGAAGAATGTAAATCCGACATCATCGAATATATCCATGAGAGTGGAAATCTACAGGCGAAGGTCGGAAGATATGATGCGATGCTTGAGAATATCAACTTCCGTAAGACTCAGTTAAACCAGAGATATCTGCAATTTAAAAGCGATGATAATAACGACCGGAAAGAACATGATGAGTTACAGGTAAAGCTATCTGTATTGGATCAGAATGTATCCGGCATTATCAAGGAACTCGAAACTGCAGAAAAGGATCTGGAAGAAAATCAGAGCAGAAATAAAGTCAATCGTGAGCGGATACATAATACAAACGAAGAATTATCAGCGACCAGATCCAAGATGGAAGCACTCCGGAATATTACAGAACGCTATGATGGCTATGGCAACAGCATCCGTCGTGTTATGGAGCAGAAAAAGAACAATCCGGGCATTATCGGAGTTGTTGCTGATATAATCGATGTCGATAAGAAGTTTGAGGTTGCTGTCGAGACAGCACTTGGCGGAAGTATTCAGAATATTGTTACAGAGGATGACAGCACGGCAAAGAAGATCATTCAGTTCTTAAAACAGAACAAATATGGTCGTGCAACATTTCTTCCGTTGAATACGATCACAGACCGTGGTCAGGTTCGAAATGAAGTTCTGTCAGAACAGGGTGTGATCGGTATCGCATCTTCTCTGGTAAAGGCTGATGCGAAGTTTGACCGTCTTGTTAAGAACCTGCTTGGCAGGATCGTGGTTGTAGATAATATCGATCATGCACTTGCAGTTGCGAGAAAATACAATCAGTCTCTGAGACTGGTTACGATCGAAGGTGAACTGATCAATCCGGGCGGATCAATGACAGGTGGTGCGTTCCGTAATTCCAGTAATCTTCTTGGACGAAAGAGAGAATTGGATGAGATCAGGGAAAAGATCGATGAGTTAAATCTGATCGCAAAGGATGCAGCCGGACTGGATGAAGAATTAAAGACATCAAGAGATGCACTTCGTGCGCAGATTGAGACCTTAAATACAAGACTTCAGCAGGCATATCTTGAGAAGAATACATTGTCTTTAAATATGGAGCAGGTAGCATCCAAGCTTGCAGAATCCGAGAAAGCATTTGCGTCGATCCAGAAAGAAATCAATGAGTTGAACAGTCAGATAGCGGAGATCAATACAAATAAAGATCAGCTTGCTGATAATAATAAGAAGCATGAAGCTGCCAAGGTTCAGTGCGAAGAAATGATCAAGGAACTGGAAGCCAAGGCTATCGAAGCACAGAGTAAGCTTGCAGCAGCAAATACAAAGGTATCTGAATTATTGATCGAATATAACTCGGTAAAACAGAAGGATGACTTTATTCAGGAGAATATAAGACGTATCCGGCAGGATGATGAGAAATTACAGGAAGAACTGGCATCCTATATAACACAGGTACAGGCGACAGGCACAGATATCACGAAGTTAGAAGAACAGGCAGAGGCGATCCGTAAGACGATCGAGGAAGATTCCGATGAAGTATCTGATCAGGAAGAACAACTGGTAGCATATCATAAAGAACGGGATGATATGACAGCCAGTCATAAAGAATTCTTTGCGATCCGGGAAGAATTATCCGAGAAGATCGCAGGTCTGGAAAAGGCAGTATTCAAGCTTGATTCAGCGATTGAGAAGAATACAGAGAAGTCGGATGAACTGTCGAATTATATGTGGGCAGAATATGAATTGACATTAAATATGGCGGCAGAGTTCCGGGATGAGGAATTAAACGATCTTTCATCCTTAAAGAAAGAGATTACTGCAGTAAAAGCAAAGATCAAATCACTTGGTGATGTCAATGTCAATGCGATCGAGGACTATAAAGAAGTATCAGAACGATATGAGTTCTTAAAGGGACAGCATGATGATATCGTTCTTGCAGAGAAGAATCTGTTAGATGTGATCGAGAAATTGAATGTATCCATGCAGGAACAGTTCAATACGAAGTTCAAAGAGATCCAGGTTATGTTCGACAAGGTCTTTAAAGAGCTGTTCGGTGGTGGACGAGGCGCACTGGAACTGGTCGACGATACCAATCTGTTAGAGACCGGTATCCGTATCATTGCACAGCCGCCGGGAAAAAAATTACAGAACATGATGCAGCTTTCCGGTGGTGAAAAGTCACTGACTGCGATTGCACTGTTGTTTGCGATCCAGAGTCTGAAACCATCACCATTCTGTCTGCTGGACGAGATCGAAGCAGCACTGGATGATTCAAATGTAAGACGATTTGCACAGTATCTGAACCGACTGACAAAGGACACACAGTTTATTGTCATTTCACATAGAAAGGGAACCATGGAAGCAGCCGATATCCTGTATGGTATTACGATGCAGGAAAAGGGTGTATCCACTCTGGTATCCGTAAATCTGATCGAGAACGATCTGGACAAATAAGGAGGTACAAGCTATGGCTGAGGAAAAGAAGGGATTTTTCAAACGATTAAAAGAAGGACTCAGTAAGACAAGAAATAGTATCGTAGACAGTTTTTCTTCCGTGTTCGGAGCATCCCATATTGATGATGATTTTTATGAAGAACTGGAAGAGACATTCATCATGGCTGATATGGGATATGAGACAACGGAAAAGGTGATTGAGAACCTGAAAGAACGTGTCAAGGAGGCCAGGATCAAAGAACCTGCGGCATGCAAGGAACTGATCATCAATATCATAAGAGATCAGATGATGGTGGATGAAAGTGCATATGATTTTGAAAAGAAAAAATCAGTTATACTTGTGATCGGTGTAAATGGTGTCGGTAAGACAACTACGATCGGTAAGCTGGCGGCCCAGTATAAGAAGAGTGGTAAAAAGGTTCTGATCGCAGCCGCTGATACATTCCGTGCAGCCGCGATCGATCAGTTAAAGACCTGGGCGGATCGTGCAGGTGTAGAGATGATCTCTCATAATGAGGGTGCAGATCCTGCGGCAGTTGTATACGATGCGGTATCTGCTGCAAAGGCAAGAAATACCGATATCTTATTGATCGATACAGCCGGAAGACTTCATAATAAAAAGAACCTGATGGATGAGTTGGCTAAGATGCGCCGCATCATTTCCAGAGATTATCCGGATGCAAATGTAGAATCCCTGATTGTGTTAGATGGAACGACCGGACAGAATGCATTAGAGCAGGCAAGACAGTTCAGCAATGTAACGGAGATTGATGGTATCGTGATCACAAAGTTAGACGGTACAGCCAAGGGTGGTATCGCGATTGCAATTCAGGCAGAATTGAATGTTCCGGTTAAATTTATCGGAATCGGTGAGAAGATTGACGACTTACAGCGTTTTGATCCGTCCGCATATGTGGAAGCACTGTTCTCAGGCTTTGACGAAGACCGAAGCGAACTTGACATTCTTATGGATGGAGCTGATCTATAATTATGAAAATAGTGCAGTTTATTATAGTAGCTGTTTGGAAATAAAAAAGATATGACAATGGTGGATGATAACTGTCTGAATATGAAATACAGAAAAAGGAGACTGACAATGGCAGAAGAACTTACATTAGAGAAATTTGAAGAGGCATATAATATAATTAAAAAAGTTGTTTTACCAACAAAGCTGGTAGAGAGCGAATATTACAGCAACCTGACAGGAAATAAAGTATTTTTTAAACCGGAAAATATGCAGCTTACCGGAGCATATAAGATCCGTGGAGCATATTACAAGATCAGTACGCTGACAGACGAAGAAAGGCAGAAGGGTCTGATCACTGCATCAGCCGGAAATCATGCACAGGGTGTTGCATATGCAGCAAAAGCATATGGGGTAAAAGCAACAATCGTTATGCCATCGTCAACTCCTCTGATCAAAGTAAACCGCACCAAATCATATGGAGCAGAGGTTATCTTATATGGAGATGTATACGATGAATCCTGCGCATATGCATTAGAGCTTGCAGAAGATAAGGGTTATACCTTTATTCATCCATTCGATGATCTGGATGTTGCGACCGGACAGGGCTCTGTTGCAATGGAGATCATCAAGGAGCTTCCGTTTGTAGATTATATTCTTGTTCCGATCGGTGGTGGCGGATTGGCTACCGGTGTATCTACACTTGCCAAGATGATGAATCCGAATATCAAAGTGATCGGTGTAGAACCCGCAGGTGCAAATTGTATGCAGGTTTCTTTGAAAAATAAGAAAGTAACGACACTTCCAATGGTAGACACGATCGCAGATGGTACGGCAGTTAAGACTCCGGGATCAAAGATCTTCCCATACATTCAGAAGAATCTGGATGGCATCATCACTGTAGAGGATAATGAGCTGATCGTCTGCTTCCTTGATATGCTTGAAAATCATAAGATGTTGGTTGAGAACTCCGGCCTGCTTACCGTTGCGGCCTTAAAGCATCTGAATGTGAAAGGACAGAAGGTTGTCAGCATCTTAAGTGGCGGTAATATGGATATGATCACATTTGCATCCTTAGTACAGCACGGATTGATTGCCAGAAGCCGTATCTTCACAGTTTCAACCTTGCTTCCGGATAAGCCGGGCGCATTGATGAATATTTCCAAGATCATTGCAGATTTACAGGGAAATATCATCAAACTGGAGCATAACCAGTTCGTATCGATCAACCGTAATTCGGCAGTTGAACTTGTGATCACACTGGAAGCATTTGGTCCGGAACATAAGCAGCTGATCATTAATACGCTTGCAGAACATGGTTACAGACCAAAGGAAAAAATGACAACAGGAATTTATAATTAATGATAAATGTAACTGTAAACGGAACAGAACAGATCAAATGTAATAAAGGAGATAATCTGTATCAGGTATTGACTGCGGCAGGACATGTCTTTGCAGGAAACTGCGGCATGAAAGGACGCTGTAACCGGTGTCTGGTATGGAATCAGGATACTGGCAGTTTTGTAAAAAGCTGCCAGTACATTGTAGATAGGGATATCTCGATACGGCTGGAGGAAGAACAGCTTACCGGTATCACAGGGCATAAGATGAATCTGCTAATCGAACAGAGAAAGAAGCCTGTTACTTCCGCATATGGCATTGCCATTGACATCGGTACGACTACGATCGGTATGGAGCTTGTGGATCTGAACGAGAAAGCGGTTAAATGCTCATTCAGTACGCTTAACTCACAAATCGCGACAGGTGCTGATGTCGTAGCGAGGATTCAGGCGGCAGATACAAAGGAAGGTCTGGAGCATCTGCGGTCACTTTTGTTTTCGGATATTCAAAAGGGTGTTGACCATATGCTTATAAATACGCCGGAAGCTGTAGATCATATCCGCAGATATGTTCTGGCCGGAAATGCAACGATGCTTTCTATCGCAGAAGGGCTTACGACAGAGAATCTGTTTGGATATCCGTTTACACTTAAGAATTCGGATATCCGGGTGATAGAACAGAATGACTTTATCGCTTCTCCATCTTTTGAGAATGCAGCTTCGGATGTTATCTGTCTGCCGAATATTGCGGCATTTTCCGGCGCAGATATTGCAGCAGGTGCAGTAGCCGCAGAGCTTGATAGGGATTCCTCGTATCGTATGCTGATCGATCTTGGAACAAACGGGGAGATCCTTCTCTGTAATAAGGAATACGGAGTGGCGACCTCTGCTGCCTGTGGTTCGGCGTTTGAAGGATGTTTTCGAACAGCAAATATATTCGGATCGAATATATTTGACATGCTGGCATTACTGTTAAAACGGGGACAGATGGATGCAGATGGAGTGCTTGCGGAACCATATTTTGAATCCGGTATCTCGATGGGTAACAATATGAAGATCGACATGGAGACAATCCGGGCATTTCAGCTTGGAAAATCAGCGATCCTTTCAGGAATCCTGATGCTTGTAAGAGAGATCGGTATTGAATTTTCCGATATCGCTGAAGTCTGTATTGCAGGAGGTTTTGGATTTCATTTGAATCTGACAAATGCGGTTACACTGGGACTATTTCCGCAGAGCTTTCAGGGGAAAATGAAGGTTCTTGGTAATACTTCACTTGAGGGTGCATATTTGTCCTTGATTGAACCGGGTTTTATTGATACAATAAACAGGTTTAGAGAGAAGATCCGTTATGTGGATCTGAGTAATCGTTCGGATTTTAATACAATATATATCGAGCATCTGCCGTTTCGGACATATTAGACCGGAATATGTATGGAAGATAGAGTAAGCTGATATCCTGGAAGCTTTTTCATACATTTTGGAGATGTAGAGTTGAGGCGTAGAATATGGATTTACTGAGTATCGCCAGCGGTAGCAGCGGAAACTGCTATTATGTAGGCAGCGAAGAGACACATCTGCTTGTAGATGCAGGTGTGAGTGGTAAGAAAATTGAATCAGCGTTAAATGAGATCGACCGAAAGCCTTCGGATCTGAATGGAATCCTTGTGACACATGAGCATATCGATCATGTGAAAGGACTGGGCGTTATGGCGAGAAAGCATGGCATACCGATCTATACAACTGGGGGAACGATCTCTGAGATTAAGAAAATGTCATCCATTGGAACGATTGATGACAGCTTGTTCCACGAGATCGAACCGGATGAACCATTCTTTATCAACGATCTGTCGATCGATGCATCAGCGATCTGGCACGATGCTGCTGATCCGGTATGTTACAGTATCAGTGACGGAAAAAGTAAATTTTCCATTGCAACAGATATGGGGAATTATGATGAATATGTTGTAAATAAATTAAAGAATTCCGATATCATGGTGATCGAAGCAAATCATGATATACGGATGCTTCAGGCGGGACCGTATCCGTATTATCTGAAGCAACGTATTCTGGGAAACCGCGGACATCTGTCCAACGAGCGTTCCGGGCAGTTGATAAAGGCATTGTTAAACAGCCATATCAAAGCAATCCTGCTTGGACACCTGAGTAAGGAAAATAATTTTGAAGAGCTGGCATATGAAACGGTAAAGCTTGAGCTTTCAGATAATGAATATGCATCGGATGTCAGGGAATTCGGTCTAGAGGTAGCGAGGCGCGACCGGCCCGGTGCTTTGCTCACAGTCGGAAATTAATAATAATGAATTGTTCTTCAGTCAAAAAATACTATTTGAAGAAGATTCTTTTGCATATCAAAAGAATTAATTATAAAACCCAGTAAATGGTGATATATAGGAGGATACATACATCATGAAAAAAAGAATTATTACAGTAGTTGGTAAAGACAGCATCGGAATCACAGCAAAGGTCTGTGTATACCTTGCAGAGAACAGTGTCAATATCCTTGATATTGCACAGACAATTGTAGGCGGGTACTTCAATATGATGATGGTCGTTGATATACAGGAATCTTCAAAGTCAACAGAAATTATCGCAAATGAGCTGAAAGAGATCGGCGATGAGATCGGTGTACAGATTAAGGTACAGCATGAGAAGATCTTTGAAACCATGCACAGAATCTAAGATTTAGAATAGAAATAGGCGAAAAGAGGTCACACTATGATTAGTATAAATGAAGTAATTGAAACCAATGCCATGATCAGCAAGATGAATCTGGATGTCAGAACGATCACAATGGGTATCAGCCTGTTAGACTGCGTTGGTGCGGATGTAGGAGAAACCTGTGAGAAGATCTACACCAAGATCACAACAAAGGCAAAGGATCTTGTATTTATCGGAAATGATATCGGAAGAAAATATGGTATTCCGATCGTAAATAAAAGAATCTCGATCACACCGATCGCATTGATCGGAAGCTCTGTTTGTAAGTCAACAGATGATTATGTAACGATCGCAAAGACCTTGGATAAGGCTGCAGATGCCGTAGGCGTAAACTTTATCGGTGGTTATTCCGCTCTTGTATGTAAGGGCATGACTCCATCCGATGAGCTTCTTATCCGTTCCATTCCGGAAGCACTTGCATGTACCGGTAAGGTATGCAGTTCTGTAAATGTTGGTTCTACAAAGACCGGTATCGATATGGATGCTGTAAAACTGATCGGTGAAATGGTAAAAGAGACAGCAGAGCTTACAAAAGAGGAAGATTCCCTTGGATGCTGCAAGTTCGTAGTATTCTGTAATGCACCGGATGATAACCCGTTTATGGCTGGTGCATTCCATGGCGTTACTGAGGGCGATTGCGTTATCAATGTAGGCGTCAGCGGTCCCGGTGTTGTTAAGAGTGCATTGGAAGAAGTTCGTGGTGAGAACTTTGAGGTTCTTTGTGAAACGATCAAGAAGACAGCATTTAAAGTTACAAGAGTTGGACAGCTTGTTGCAAAGGAAGCATCCGAGCGTCTCGGTGTTCCGTTTGGTATCGTAGATCTGTCACTTGCACCTACACCTGCAATCGGAGACAGTGTCGGTGAGATCCTTGAGGAGATCGGTCTGGAATATGCCGGTGCTCCGGGAACTACAGCAGCACTTGCCTTATTAAATGATCAGGTAAAGAAGGGCGGCGTTATGGCTTCTTCTTATGTTGGTGGTTTAAGTGGTGCATTTATCCCTGTCAGTGAAGATCAGCGTATGATCGATGCTGTATCAGCAGGTGCACTTTCCCTTGAGAAATTAGAGGCAATGACCTGCGTATGTTCAGTTGGACTTGATATGATCGCAATTCCCGGTGATACATCATCAGCTACCATTTCCGGTATTATAGCAGATGAGATGGCACTCGGTATGATCAACCAGAAGACAACGGCTGTACGTCTGATCCCTGTTATCGGCAAGGGCGTTGGCGATCAGGCTGAATTTGGTGGACTGCTTGGCTATGCGCCGATCATGCCGGTCAACCGGTTTTCATGTGAAAAATTTATTAACCGTGGAGGCAGAATCCCTGCACCTATCCACAGTTTCAAGAACTAATATATATAACGGAGAACAAAATGAGAAAGCTTGCATTATCAGATGAGATTTTAATGAGTATCGAAAAACCTGCCAGATATATCGGAGGGGAATATAACAGTGTCATGAAGGACAAGGAGCAGGTCGATGTCAGATTTTGCATGTGTTTCCCGGATGTGTACGAGATCGGAATGTCCCATCTTGGCATCCAGATTTTATATGACATGTTCAACCGGAGAGAAGATACCTGGTGTGAACGTGTCTATTCTCCGTGGCCGGATCTGCATAAAGTTATGAAAGAACAGCACATTCCGTTATTTGCCCTGGAATCTCAAGATCCTTTAAAAGAGTTTGATTTTCTTGGAATCACACTTCAGTATGAGATGTGTTATACGAATATCTTACAGGTGCTTGATCTGGCAGAGATTCCGATCTGGTCGAAGGATCGGAAAAAGGGTGATCCGATCGTGATCGGAGGAGGTCCCTGTTCTTATAATCCGGAACCGATCGCTGATTTCTTTGATATTTTCTATATCGGAGAGGGCGAGACGGTATACGGAGATCTGATCGAATTATATAAGATCTATAAACATTCCGATATGACAAGAGAAGAATTCCTGATCAAGGTGTCACAGATTCCGGGGCTTTATGTGCCGGCTCTTTATGATGTCACTTATCATGAGGATGGAACGATCGCATCCTTTGGGCCAAAATATGAAGGCGTTCCAAAGACGATTCTGAAGCAGGTAGTTACGGATATGTCATCTGCTGTCTATCCGGAGAAGCCGGTTGTTTCTTATATGAAGGTTACACAGGACCGTGTTGTATTAGAGATCATGCGTGGCTGTATCCGTGGATGTCGGTTCTGTCAGGCGGGTATGATCTATCGTCCGACCAGACCGAAGGATGTAAACGTACTGAAGCATTATGCAGAGGCTATGTTAGACAATACCGGTCAGGAGGAGATTACCTTCAGTTCGCTTAGTTCCAGTGATTATCAGTCACTTCCTGAGCTTACGGACTGTCTGATCGAGAAGATGGACAACAATCATGTCAATATCTCCCTGCCATCTCTCAGAATCGATGCATTTTCCCTTGATGTTATGCAGAAGATTCAGGATATCAAGAAGAATTCCCTGACATTTGCACCGGAAGCCGGAACACAGCGATTAAGAGATGTTATAAATAAAGGCCTGACGAAAGAGAATATATTAAATGGTTCGTTACAGGCGTTCCTTGGTGGCTGGAATAAGGTCAAGCTGTACTTTATGATGGGACTTCCGACAGAGACTTATGATGATATTACAGGTATTGCAGACCTCTCAGAGGAGATCAGTGAACTGTATTTTGCAAATATCCCAAAAGAAAAACGGGATGGCCGTGTCATGGTATCGGCTTCCGCATCTTATTTCGTACCAAAGCCATTTACACCATTCCAGTGGGCGCCGATGATAACACCGGAGGAATTCCAGAAGCGTGCGTATTTTGTAAAAGATAAATTCCGCGAAGCAAAGAACCACAAGAGTCTGAAATTCGCATATCATGAGGCGGATATTACGATCCTGGAAGGACTGCTTGCCAGAGGTGACCGCAAGCTCTGTCAGGTAATCTACGATGTCTATCAGTCAGGACAGATCTTTGATGCGTGGACGGAATATTTTGATAAATCAAATTGGGACAATGCGCTTGAAAAGAATCATATAGATATCGGCTTCTATACCTATCGTGACAGAAGTGTAGATGAGATCCTTCCGTGGGATTTCATAGATATCGGAGTGACAAGAAAGTTTATGGAAAAGGAATGGGAGCGCGCACAAGCAGAGGTCGTTACACCAAACTGCCGGATGCAGTGTTCCGGCTGCGGCGCAGCAAAGTTTGGAGGAGGTGTTTGTTTTGAAAATAAGAATTAAATACTCCAAGCTTGGGAATCTGAAATTTATCGGTCATCTGGATGTCATGCGATATTTCCAGAAGGAGATCCGTCGGGCGAAGCTGGATATCAGTTATTCCAAAGGTTATTCCCCGCATCAGATCATTTCATTTGCAGCTCCGCTTGCACTTGGAATTACATCGGATGGTGAATATTTTGACGCGGAATTTAATTCTGTGACAACTTCGACTGAGATGATTGAAGCTTTAAATGCGGTATCCGTTGATGAGATACATGTTACGAAATGTGTGCAGATCCCGGAGGATGCAAAGAATGCTATGTCGATTGTTGCTGCATCGGATTATGAGATCACATTTCGGGAGCAGAATGATCTAAGCGAAAAGCTGCTTGCTTCTGTGGATGAACTGAATAAACAGGACGAGATCATTGTATTAAAGAAAACAAAAAAGAGTGAAAAAGAAGAAAATATCCGTCCAGGTATTTTAAAGCTGGAACGGAGAGGTGACGGTATCTACATGCTGTTACAGACAGGAAGTGTCTATAATCTGAAACCGGAATTAGTGGTAAAGGCATTATATGACCTTTGTGGTGAGACCTATGATTTCTTCCGAATCTATATTCACCGACTGGAAACTTATTATGACAAAGACGGCTCATTACAGCCGCTTTATATGGCAGGTGAAGAATTCTGATGAATAAGCTTGTAATAACAAATTATGAAGATCATATACTGGAAACGGTTTATTCGGATGGGAAGCTGTCAGATCTGATGTTATTTGACCGTCAGTCCATTTTATCGAATATCTATGTCGGCAAGGTAGAAAATATCGTGGCCAATATTGACGCTGCTTTTGTCGATATCGGCACAGGGCTTCCATGCTATTACAGCATCAGTGATAATAAACATATATTTTTAAATGCAAAAAAAAATTCTGTGTTAAAAGCCGGAGATGAGATCCTTGTGCAGGTGAGCAAGGACGCGATCAAGACAAAGAATCCGGTCGCCACATCAGAGATCGAGTTAAAGACAGAAAATCTGCTTGTAAATACATCAGGCAGGATCGGTATATCCGGAAAGATCCGAAAGAAAGAGACAAGAGATCATCTGCACCAACTGGCGAAGAGGGTATTGCCGGATGGATTTGGCTGTATCTTGCGGACAGTATGTCAGGAACTGCCGGATGAAGCGATATTGTCTGATTTGAGCGAACTATCCGAACAATTAAAACAGATCATACAGACAGCAAAGACCAGAACCTGTTATTCCTGTCTGTATAAGAATGATGCAGAATATCTCGATTATTTTATATTAAAGCATAATGCCGGACTTCAAGAGATCGTAACAGATCAGAAGCTGGTATTTGATGAATTTGCAATGTATCTGTCGGAAAAACAGATCACGGATGTGAAGCTTACCATGTATAATGATAAGAACTGTAATCTGTTGACTTTATATAATCTACCAAGAGATCTGGAAAATCTGAAAAAGGAAAGGGTATGGATGAAGTCGGGTGCCTACCTGGTGATCGAACAGACGGAAGCAATGGTCGTGATCGATGTAAATACCGGTAAATCGGTCGATAAACATTCCTTTGAGGAGCATCTGCTCCGTATCAATTCTGAAGCGGCAGTAGAGGTGTGCAGACAGTTAAGATTGCGGAATCTGTCGGGGATCATTGTAGTTGATTTTATAAATATGAAGCAGCCGGGCTCGATGGATGTTATAAAAGATATTCTCGAACAGGAGCTTGCAAAGGATTCTGTTCCTGCAGCATTTGTGGATGTTACTAAGCTTTCCCTGGTGGAACTGACCCGAAAAAAAATTCGCAAATCGTTGAAAGAACAGTTGACAAAATAAAACCAAAATGGTAAAGTGTACTAGTGTGCCGCACAGTGAGGTATAAGTTTGCATATTTTTATGCGACACCACAACTGGCGAGTTTGATTAAGGAGGTAAACCCTATGTACGCAATTATAGCAACAGGCGGTAAGCAGTACAAGGTAGCTGAAGGAGACGTAATCAGAGTTGAGAAGCTTGGAGCAGAAGCTGGCAGCGAAGTAACATTTGACGACGTTATTTTAGTAAGTACTGATTCAGACGTTAAATGTGGTGATGCAGTTGCAAACGCAACCGTTACAGCATCTGTAATTGGTGATGGCAAGGCTAAGAAGGTAGTTGTTTACAAGTACAAGAGAAAGACTGGCTATCATAAGAAGAATGGTCACAGACAGGCTTATACACAGGTTGAGATCAAGTCAATCAACGCATAATCTGTTATGATAAAGGTAACCATTTATAAAAATGCTAATTCAGACACGATGGGATTTTATTTATCCGGTCATGCAGGATATGCAGATTCAGGATCTGATATCGTATGCAGTGCTGTATCGGCACTTGCGATCACAGTTGTGAATTCTGTTGAAAGCTTTTGTGAGGAAGCATTTCATGTAGACAGCGATCAGAAAAACGGAGATATGAAGTTTCTGTTTGATGAACAGCCGGGACATGATGCCTTACTGATCATGGGAGTGTTTGAGACAGGTATTACGGATATCAGTGAATCCTATAGTGATTTTGTTTGTATAACCTTTAAGGAGGTGTAATTGAAATGATGAAGATGGAACTTCAGTTTTTTGCTCATAAAAAAGGTGTTGGTTCTACTAAGAACGGCAGAGATTCCGAGTCTAAGAGATTAGGAGCTAAGCGCGCTGACGGTCAGTTCGTTAAGGCTGGAAACATCCTTTACAGACAGCGTGGAACAAAGATTCATCCAGGTCTTAACGTTGGTATCGGCGGAGATGATACATTATTCGCTACAGCTGATGGTATCGTTAGATTTGAGAGAAAGGGTAGAGATAAGAAGCAGGTTTCTATTTACCCTGTAGTAAATGAGTAATATTACTTAGTTTATGCATGTTATTAGCCGGAGTAAATATAGTTTATTCCGGCTTTTTCTTTACATACGGATGTATGTATAAAGGAGGAAAGCAATGTTTGCAGACAGAGCCAGAATATTTATCAGAGCAGGAAAAGGCGGAGACGGACATGTATCCTTCCGTCGGGAGAAATACGTGCCGGACGGAGGTCCGGATGGCGGAGATGGCGGCAAAGGTGGAGACGTGATCTTTGTAGTAGATGAAGGTTTGAACACCCTGACTGATTTCAGACATATAACAAAGTACAGAGCACAGGATGGCGAACCGGGCGGTAAGAGAAACTGTCATGGCGCAAATGGTGCAGATGTTGTATTAAAAGTTCCACCTGGAACTGTCATTAAGGATTCTGAGACAGGGAAAGTGATCCTTGATATGGCAGATAAGAAAGAGCCGGTCGTACTGTTAAAGGGTGGACGAGGCGGACGAGGTAACCGTAATTATGTTACGTCAACCATGCAGGCTCCAAAGTATGCACAGCCGGGACAGCCGGCAAAAGAATTGATCGTTGATCTGGAACTTAAGTGTATCGCAGATGTCGGTCTTGTTGGTTTCCCAAGCGTAGGAAAATCAACATTTCTTGCAAGAGTTACAAATGCAAGACCAAAGATCGCAGAATACCATTTTACGACACTGACACCGAATCTTGGCGTAGTAGATCTCGGAGAGCATAACGGATTTGTTATTGCAGATATTCCGGGAATCATCGAAGGTGCAGCAGAGGGTGTCGGACTTGGTCTGGAATTCCTGCGTCATATCGAACGTACAAAGGTGATCATCCATATTGTCGACGCAGCTTCGATCGATGGCAGAGATCCGGTGAATGATGTAAAGATCATTAATGAAGAATTGAAAAAATATAATAAAGATATCGAAAGCCGTCCAACGGTTATAGCGGCAAATAAGATCGATGCCTTAGACGAGATTGGTTATGAGACCGTGATCGAGATGTTAAAGGAAGAATTTGAAAAAGACGGTGTAAAGATATTCCCGATCTCAGCAGTATCCGGCAAGGGTATTTCCGAGCTTTTATGGTATGTCAACGACCTTGTAAAGAATGCACCGGATGATGTGGTTGAATTCGAACCGGAGGTTGATCTCGACTTCCATGATAACCCGGATCTTCCGTTTGAGGTCAGCTATAATGAAGAAGATGAAGTATATGTGATCGAGGGACCTCGTATTGAACGTATGCTTGGATATACGAATCTGGAATCAGAAAAAGGATTTGAGTTCTTCCAGAAATTCTTAAAGACAAACGGTATCTTAGACCAGCTGGAAGCGCTTGGAATCGGCGAAGGCGATACCGTTCGTATGTATGGACTGGAATTTGACTATTATAAATAAAGATAAATGTGATAACAAACCGGCAGGCGATCCTGCCGGTTACAGGATATAAGTTAGGAGTATACTATGACAAGTAAGCAGAGAGCATATTTAAAAGGACTGGCAATGAATATCGATCCAATCTTAAACATCGGTAAGAGTTCCCTGACACCGGAATTTACACAGTCTGTAAATGAAGCGTTAGAGGCAAGAGAGCTGGTTAAGATCTCAGTATTAAAGAATTGTCTGGATGATCCGAGAGAAATGGCTGCCATGATCGCAGAACGTACCAAATCAGAAGTCGTTCAGGTTATCGGCCGTAAGATCGTATTCTATCGTCCATCCAAAGAGCATAAGAAGATTGAACTTCCAAAATAATATGAAAGATCAGAATATGAAGATTGGTATTTTAGGCGGCAGCTTTAATCCGGTTCATAACGGCCATCTGGAGCTTGCAAAACAGGCTCTGGAGCAGTTTGCACTGGATCAGATCTGGCTGATGCCGAATCATATCCCGGCATACAAGAAGTGGGACAGATCGGTTACAAATGAAGACAGACTCCATATGGTAGAACTTGCAGTAAAGGATCATGACGGACTTCGTTGTTCGGATCTGGAATTACAGCGTGGCGGAGTTACCTATACCGTTGATACACTGGCACAGCTACATGAACAGTATCCGGATACGGAATGGTATTTTATCATGGGTGGGGATTCAATCCTTGCATT
Source organism: Clostridium sp. AF15-41 (assembly GCF_003604095.1). NCBI lineage: Bacteria > Bacillati > Bacillota > Clostridia > Eubacteriales > Clostridiaceae > Clostridium > Clostridium sp. AF15-41. The sequence goes on along the minus strand of NZ_QTMQ01000021.1, from coordinate 9,565 downwards.
TGACAACTGGAGAGAGCCGGGCAGGATTCTTTCTCTCTCTAAATTGATCGTTACAACGAGAGATCAGATCCAGGCGGAAGATGTCGATGCTAAGATCCGGCATTTAAAGAAAATATATGCAGATGCGGATATCATACAGATGCAGATCCATCCGGTTGATGTGTCATCGTCCGGCATCCGGGAAGCTGTTAAAACAGGACAGGATATATCAGGAGCTGTACCAATGGCAGTATGCCGCTATATTAAGGAATATGGGCTATATCAGACGGATGAAAACCTTGATTAAATCCTTGATCAACAGACAAATAATTGACGCAGATTGGTAAAACAGTATAATATAGTGCAGGAATAGTTTACAGGAGAAGGGGCAGAACAATGAACAGACAGGAAATGAGAGATAAACTTCAGAAAAAACTGACAGATCGAAGATTTGAACATTCATTAGGGGTAGAATATGTATCTGGCTGTCTGGCTATGGTACATGATGTAAATGTAGAAAAAGCAATGACTGCCGGACTGTTACATGATTGTGCAAAGTGCCTTTCACCAGAAGAAAAGATCGAGCGTTGTACGAAGAATAATCTTCCAATCAGCGAATGTGAATATAATAATCCTGAACTCCTACATGCCAAGCTTGGGGCATTTTATGCAAGGGAAAAATATGACGTAAAGGATCCTGATATTCTGTCTGCGATCGCATGTCATACCACAGGAAAACCGGCAATGAACATGCTTGAGAAGATCCTGTTTGTTGCAGATTATATAGAGCCGAACCGGAAACCATTAAAGGAGATCGAGGAGATCCGGAAGGAAGCATTTGCCGATATTGACAAATGCATCGTTCATATCCTGAAAAATACTTTATCGTATCTTGATACTACAACGGATGATACCGATCCGATGTCGATCGATACCTATAATTATTATGTTGCTCACCAGGCGGTAGCGGATAAGCTGAAAGAAGTCGATATTTAAACAGGCAACAATAAATAAACAGATGGGGTACAATATTAAAATCAATATACAGAGCAGGAGGAGCGTCATATATGAATACAGCACAGGAAATGGCAGCAATTGTTTATAAAGCCCTGGATGATAAAAAAGCCTTTGATATTAAGATACTTGATATTAAAAAGATCTCTGCTGTAGCTGATTATTTTGTTATTGCAGACGGAACAAACAAGAATCAGGTACAGGCGATGTGCGACAGTGTGGAAGAAGAAATGCACAAAGCCGGATATTCTTTAAAAAGTGTGGAAGGATATTCACAGGGAGGATGGATTTTGTTAGATTATTATGATATAATTGTTCATATCTTTTCGGATGAGGCACGCAGATTCTATGATATCGAACGCATCTGGAATGATGCAGCCGATGTAACAAAGGATTTACTTTCATAGATATGTTTTTGGGGTAGGTATGAACGATAACAGATTATTAAAAGACAATTATATAAAGATCAATCATATAGCAGCGAAGTGTATGCGTTTTTTTGTTGCACTGATAGTTGCGTTATGGGCATTTGCATTTTTCAGCAGAGAATGTAACCTTGTAGTGGTTACGATATGTATGGTTCTCTGCTGTATTTTTTCGCTTATTCCGACACTTGTTATTGACTTTTTCAAGCATGACAGGAATGAGGCAATCAAATATGTAGTCATATGTATCGCAGTTTTTAACTGTATGATATTGAGCTCTGTATTTTCCCATATGGCACTGGTTGTCTGGATCTTCCCGATCCTGCTGACATCGTTATATTATAATAAGACGCTGGTCGTATTTACTGCGCTGATGTCTACTGTCGGTGTTATCCTTGCAGATTTTATCAATCTTACATACTGTGATTTCATGGTTGCGCCGATTTATCTGGACTATACAGACAGCATGGTCTTATCGGTATTTCCATGTGTGATCACGATTCTGATCCTGTCACTCGTTGCATACTTCATTGTATCCAGAAACTCTACGATGCTGAATTCCGTAATTGATAACGCAGAAGAAGTAAAGAGCAATCAGAAAGAGCTGATATTTGCATTTGCTGAATTATCCGAGAGTAAATCAAAATATACAGGAGAACACATCAAACGTGTAGCAGATTACATGCGGGTGCTCGGAAAGGCATCCGGTTTTGATGATGATTACGTTGATAAGCTGTCAACGGCTGCCATGATGCATGACATCGGAAAGCTTATGATCAGTGAGGAGATCCTGGATAAGCCCGGTAAACTGACAGATGAAGAATATGCGATCATGAAAAGTCATGTTCTCTATGGTGATGCACTTCTGGAGCATTGTCCGGGTGAGATCATGCAGATTGCAAGAACGATTGCAAAGGAGCATCATGAACGCTGGGACGGAACAGGATATCTAGGTATGAAGGGTGAGGAGATTGCCTATATCAGCCGTTTAATGGCGGTATGTGACGTTTTTGATGCACTTACCTCTGAACGGTACTACAAGCGCGGATGGTCCGTAGAAGAGACGTATAATGAGATCGTAAGCCTGTCCGGAAAACATTTTGATCCGCAGGTTGTAGAGCTGTTCAAGCAGAACTTTGATGCATTCAAGGAGATCGCAGAGAGACAGCCGGATAAACAGGTATATTAAGAGAGAGAGGGATTTTATGAGAGGATTTAAAAGAACTGTTAGTTTATTAATTGTTATATGTGTGATGATCACATGTTGTTCTGTGAACACGAATACTGCTGAAGCTGCTGCAATTACAGTTAAAAAAGGCAGCGAAATTTCGGAAATAAAAATTAATGAAACAACTCAAAAGGTTACTGCAAAGGAAATAAGCCATAAAGCCGGCTGGTATAAAAAGTCAGGTGTGCAGTATTATTTTAATAAGAATAAAACGACGACATCTTATAAATGGGAGAATAAGACTCTTTATCAGTGGAAAAACGGTAGTTTTAAAAAATATAATGGTGTCTGTAAGTTAAGTGATGGTAAATATTATTACTTTAAAAAAGGTAAGAAAACAGCATATTCTGTAAAAAGTAATAAATGGAAAAAAGATAAGAAATCAGGACAGCAGTATTTCTTTTATAAAAATTCAAAATCTGCGTCTTATTTATATGATTCAAATAAAAAGACTGTTAAGAAGTGGAATAAATCTAAAAAGCAATATGCCCTGTGTACCGGATATGTAACATTAAGCGACGGTAAACGCTATAAGTTTACCAATGGTAAAAAAGATGTAACGAAAGTTACTCCTGCAAAAAAATACAATGATATTCCAGGTCCTGTAGATAATATATTAAATAGTGGAAGAGCTTATAATTCAATACGTGATGGAAGCGGTAAAATAAAATGTTATACTGATAATTATGGAAATATTTATGATGCAAATGGTAATTATACTGGAGAAAAATATCAATAATTATTAAAAAGGAAAATGTTTATGATTTATGATAAAATAGAAAATATTTATTCGGATGTATTGAAAGAATATTAAAGATTAAATAGTTTTATCGAAAGCTAAAATTCATTTTTGAAAGCCATTATTAGAATTTATATAAATGTCTAGACCTTTTATAAATATCTGAATCTCTGTTATAAATAATATGAATAGTTTAAATATTATATCTGATGTGAATTTGAGGTGAATAAAATGCAGAATGATCATATAGATCTGGCAGAATTAATAAATGCGAACAATCCTAATCTATGGGATTTTGAAATTTTAGATGGTGTCAGTTTTATGAATTGTAACCGGATTCACCCTTTAAAGCAAAAAGAAATCCAGAAATTAGTAAATAGCTGTGCCGAGGATAACGGACTTGATGCATTAATTATATTTGGTAGTTCGGTTGAATTTCGTTGTAACTCAAAAAGTGATATAGACATGGTAGTTATACGAAATGATGGTTATAAAAAAGTACCGAATATTTTTTTTGAAATAAATAGTGACGTCGATATTTTGTTTGATATTGGTGAACGTTTAAAAAAGATTTTGTGGGAGCACGGTGTATTAGTTTACAGGAGGGGATAGTATGTGTGATATTCGATATTTCAGAATGGCACGACATCATTTTATATCAGCAAAAGAAGCATTAAAATGTTTTAGTTGGGATGAACTATTTATTAATGATACTGCTTACAAACTTCAACAGTGTGTGGAATTTACATTAAAAGCCTTTTTGGAATGTAAAGGTGTAACAGTGCCGGAAACTCATCAGCTAAATAAACTGATTCGTATGTCGAAGGATAACGGATCGGCATGTATAATAACAGAGTGGTTGGAGAAAAATGCAATTCAAATAACAGAATGGGAGAGTCAGACCAGATATAATTTTGATTACTATCTTGAATTACAGCAAATTCAGGAAGCAATATCTGAAATTGACAAATTTCTGAGCGTAAACGGCTTAACAGATATTAGGGATCCGGAAATAACGAAGGATATCGAAGAAAAATTGTTAAGCATAATTCCTAAAAATTACGCTCCTACAGACAATTTTGAATTAAATGTGTATTATCATATATTTAAGAAAAGATTGAGTCAGAAAAAGGTTGCTGAATAAAAATGCATTCAAAAAAATCAAAACGGCTATGTGAAGCAGCAAATGGTTCGGACTGGATGCCATGCCTGATGCAGGAACTGCCAACAGATGCGGAACCATTTAACCTGCTTATGATCGTTACGGGTAAAACGGATGATATATGCGGTAAATATTCCTATCAGCTAGATGATTATATGAATAAACGCGGTATCGAATATATCTTTTATGATATCACAGGCGGTCATCAGACGGTAGTATGGCAGAATGCCTTATATAATTATGCAAAGAAGCTGTTTGTAAATCAATAAAATGCACCTCTGAAATGATCAGGCATTTATTATGCCGATCATATTGAGGTGCATTTTTGATGTGCAAAATATATTTCTGTACTAACCGTTTTTATCCGGAAAGCACTTATCTAAATCAGATCAGATAAAATTACGGAACAGACCGATCACACGTCCAAGGATCTCACAATGTTCAACAATGATCGGGTCCATATAATCATTTTCCGGCTGTAAACGAATATAACCGTTTTCTTTGTAAAATGTCTTAACTGTTGCTAAATCCTCGATCAATGCAACGACGATCTCGCCGTTTCTGGCAGAAGAGCACTGCTCAACAATCACAAGATCCTTTTCATAAATACCTACATTGATCATACTGTCACCCTTTACACGAAGCATAAAGGTCTGGTTATTCGTATTATGAATATATTCCGGTGGAACAGGGAAATAGTCTTCGATGTTCTGTTCAGCAAGGATAGGCTGACCACAGGAAACCGTTCCAACGATAGGAATGTTTACCAGTTCCCGTTTGGTAAGTGAAAAATCATCGTCTATGATCTCAATTGAGCGGGACTTTGTCAGATCCCTTCTAATATAGCCCTTTGCCTCTAATGATGATAACTGAGCATGTACAGAAGAAGTAGACTTCAGATCAACAGCTTGACAGATCTCTCTGATTGATGGCGGATACCCCTTTGCAAGAATCTCATGACGTATATATTCAAGGATCTGCGTCTGCTTATCCGTGAGCTTTTCTTTTCCCATATGTAAATCCTCCTAAATGTAATAAAAAACTTATATGAATAATAGTAGCACATAATTGTTCGTTTTGCAAACAAATGTTCTCTTTCTTGTGTGCGTTTTTTTACCCATCCATACTGGTATTATAAAGGAGTCATCGGGATATGACGAATATATTTTCGAACAATCCATACAAATGTTCGAAAATATATTGACAAATGAACAACTGTTCGATATAATTTATTCAAACATTTGTTCAGAAGATTATATTACATATAGATTTGAATTCTAAGGAGGAAGAGAACATGAATAACGTAGTAAGATTTATCAGTACAAAGAAGATTTTCATTATAGCAGGTATTATCCTGGTTACAGTATTGTATATCCTTATATCACATAGGGATTCACCGGCAACCAGCGCATCGAACGCAAGTAAGAAATATTATAAATGTATCACCATAGAAGACGGAGATACCCTTTGGGATATCGCAAATGAATATAAGACAGAAGAGTATGCTTCCACACAGGCTTATATCGATGAAGTGCTTGCGATGAATAATCTGAATACAGATGTCATCGTAGATGGAACTAATTTACTGATTCCATATTATAAAGTAAATGATTACGAATAAATAATAAAAAGTACCTGTTATAAAATGTTATATGGTTTATCTGTTTAAAACAGATTTGCCTTATAAGAGGATAAAAACAGATACTTTTTTATTCAAAATATAACTATATATATTTATAATACACAGAATTCGTGGTATAAAGAATCATAATTATCGAATTACATAATAGAATGTGCTTATTTGGCATCTTTATTGTAAAGTCTTGGATTGTCGATCTTTACAGGCCAGCCATCCGGAGTTCCCCGTTCGATAGCGGAAAAAATCCGCTGCTTGCAGCCGGGAGTTTCCTTTTCCAACTTCGCCAGAGTTTGTTTTGCATATTCACGTTTCGTATATCCATCAGCAGGACAAGGGCTCTTGATAACAGGAAGCTGCATATCATTCTTAAAAGAGATAATTTCACCTTCGTTTATATACATAAGAGGGCGAATAACCATCAATTCACTTTTATCCAGATATGTTTTAGGTGAGAATGTATGGATTCTGCCTTCATATAATAATGACATAAGGAAGGTTTCAATAAAATCATCCTTATGATGCGCATAAGCAATCTTGTTACATCCAAGATCATTTAATTTCTGATTTAATGCGCCTTTTCGCATTTTAGCGCATAAAGAACATGGATTTTTCTCTTTACGGATATTAAATACAATATCATATATTTCTGTATCTACAATATAATAAGGAACATCTAGTTCTTTACATAATTGGTCTATCTTTGTTGTATCAAAATTATCAAAGCCGAGATTAACTGTAATTGCGATCAGATCAAATTTTTTTGGATAGAACCGTCGTAATTCAGCCAGAGCATAGAGTAAGGTCAGGCTGTCTTTACCACCGGAAATGCCAACTGCAATTTTATCACCATTATCGATCATTTCATATGAATCGATGGCACGTCTTGTATAACTTAATAACTTTTGTAATTTCATATAATTACCTCAAAATGATAAGATTTATTTCATAACCGTGTATATTATACTTATAAAAGGAATTGGTTTCAAGAAAATATTGATGAAAGAATTGCACTCAGAGGCAGAGTGTGATATAACTAATTTAGCAGATATAACTTTTCGCAAAACTCAGGTTTTACGAAAAAACATAATTAAATATACACCACATTTAAATGATATTCTGCAATTACATCAATTTTTGATATACATTTAACAGATATTATATATAAAAACATACACGGAATCAATAAATAATATGTAAATATATTGTTAGTAGAAAGGAAAAAGGTAATTCCAAATGGCAAACGAATATACAAATGACATCAATATAAAAAATACAATTCTTCTGCGAAATATTCTAGCAGAGCTTCCTTCATATGTTAAGATTGTTTTTCGTGGGATTGAAAATCGAACTTCATCCAGAACACGGCTTGGATATGCCAGAGATATAAAAACATTTTATAACTTTTTATGCAGTGAATGCCCACAGTTTCGAGGACGAAAACCGATTGATATCACATTGGAGGATATCTCAGCCCTCGAAGCTGAAGATATTGAAGAATATCTGGAATATCTTAAGTATTATGAAAAGGATGGAAAGGTCTATACGAACGCTGAACGGGCTATTAAACGCAAATTATCTGCATTAAGGGTATTCTATGCATATTTGTATAAAAACGACCGTATAAAGTCAAATCCGGCTGAAAAAGTGGATATGCCAAAGATTCATGGTAAAACAATAACCAGACTGGATACAAATGAGGTCGCAGATTTCTTAGATGCTGTTGAATATGGTGATCATTTAACCAAACACCAACAGGCATATCATGCAAAGACAAAGGTTCGTGATCTTGCAATTTTGACTCTCATGCTTGGAACAGGTATCCGTGTATCTGAATGTGTTGGAATCGATCTTAAAGATGTGGATTTTAATAACAGCCGCGTAAAAGTTACCAGAAAAGGCGGTTATGAATCTTATGTTTATTTTGGTGATGAAGTTACAGACGCATTAACAGATTATCTTGAGGAACGCAAACATATAGAGCCGGTATCAGGATATGAAAATGCTCTCTTCCTCTCCAGCCAAAAAAAACGAATGTCTGTTCGGTCTGTTGAAATGCTGGTAAAAAAATATTCAGAAGGCGTTATCCCTTTGAAGCATATTACTCCGCATAAATTAAGAAGTACCTATGGCACGGAATTGTACCGAGAAACCGGTGATATTTATCTGGTTGCGGATGTTCTTGGTCACAGCGATGTAAATACAACAAGAAAACATTATGCAGATATGGATGAGGACAGGCGGCGAAGTGCCAGGAATCGTGTTCAATTACGAGAAAAACGTGATGATTAAATCAGTTGTAACTCCCCTATGCAATAAAGTATAAACGTTATTAGAATAAAGAACATTCTTTGAAAATTAATAAAAGAATAATATTAAGTATTTGATATGAAAAATGCGCCGGGAAATATCTCTCAGCGCATTTTTTCATTATGTAATATCGTGAGCATAACTCACTCAATGCATTCGAAAAATCGTCCCTTGCAAGCAAGCGATTTTTCATCATTATATCATGTGCTTCGCACATTCTATGCATTTCGCAAAATCAGCATCCTTGCGAGCAAATAATTTTGCGTTCATTATATCATGGTCTAATACTTTGTAACGGCATCGTATAACATATCTACACAATTATCAATTCCAAACTGGCTGGAATTCAGGCAGATGTCATAGCCTTTCATCTCACCCCAACGCTTGGACGTGTAATAATTGTAATAGGATGCTCTTGATTTGTCTTCTTTGCGGATCAGATCCTTTGCTTTCGCATCTGTAAGTTCGTATTTCTTTGCAATACGTTTTATACGATCATCAATATCTGCATATATAAATGCATTTACAACGTTAGAATAATCTCTTAAGGCATAATCTGCACAACGACCTACAAATACACAGGTACCATCTTTTTCAGCAATAGATTTGATAGTGTCAAATGCAGCCAGAAAAACTTTATGATTTAATGGCAATTCACCGGATGTTCCGAATCCTAATGAATATGGATCCATAACTAATGTATAGAGAAAACTGTTTGTTGGTTTCTCGTCAAAGTTCTCAAATAATTCTTCGCAGATACCACTGTCTCTTGCTGCGATCTTTAAAAGTTCCTTATCATAAAACGGAATACCAAGTTTTTCAGCAAGTTTCTGTCCAACTTCTCTTCCGCCGCTTCCAAACTGTCGTCCTATTGTTATAATTTTATTGCAAGCCATAATAAAAGCCCCCTTTGCAAGTATGATTTTTATTTGCTGTAAAAAACAAACTACGGTTTTCTGTATAAAAACCATAAAATTGTTTATTTTTTATAATAAAAATTATAACATTTCCACAAAAAAATGTAAATCAAAAAATTCGTTTTATATCTAAAAATAATATAAAACGAATTTAA
>NZ_QTMQ01000020.1:0-35458 GCF_003604095.1 Clostridium sp. AF15-41 | reverse complement strand
AGTTCGAAGAACGGAGAAATCGTAGTTATTCACGGAGAAGAAGAAACAAGCGAAAGGAACAGCGGTTATGAACGGAAATCCATCAATAGAAAAAGGCGACTATATCAAACCGAAAAAAGCCTGGCGGTTGCTGAAGACGGCAGACGATGAGAACATAACCGCATATATATTTGGAGTCAGCGGAACCGGAAAAAGTGAGTTGATCACCCATTATCTGGGTAAGAGAAAATACAACCTGTTCCATGCCGGAGAAATAACGGCAGAGAACCTTGAAATCCCGGAGGGAACAGCCAGAAAGATTGTTGTGATCGATGATATACATGAGCTTACATGGGAAGAGGATGATGAACTCCGAAACGCAATTTTTAAGTTAATTATGAGGGAGGATGTCTGGATGATCCTGGCAGGCAGATGCCCTGTTCCCCCATGGCTTTCAACACTGCGCTTCCGGGAAGGATTTTATATTATAGATGAAAGCATGCTTATTATGGATATGCCGTCAATCTTGAAATATATAGAACTGACACAGATGGTTCTGACTGAAGAGCAGAAGAAGCGACTGGCAAGAGAAACCTATGGTATGCCATTTGCATTAAGCGTAGCAACAACCATGTACTACGAACTGGGATATGAAAATGGATTGTCCGATCCGGAGTACGACGAGTACTCAAGAAAAGTAACAGAGCAGATGTGGAATTATCTGGAGTTCCATGTATACGATAATTGGGATATCCAGATGCAGGATTTTCTGATGAAAATATCGATCGTAGATACATTTACCATACGGCTGGCTGAGATGATCACGGGAGCGAATGATGCAGAGAATCTGATCGAGCATGCAAGATGGATGGGTAATTTCTTAGATGAACAGATGGGAGCAAACGGAGAAAAAATCTATAAGCTTCGAGATCATATGCGGTTATCCATGTTGCGCAGAATGAACAGAAAATATACAAAAGAACAGATAAAAAATGTATATGAAAATGCAGGATTGTTTTATCAGTTAGCAGGCAGACCTTTACAGGCACTTGAAATGTACGAGAAAGCAGACTCGATGGAACGAATGGTATCTATTCTGATCGATAATGCAAGAAAATCAGCAAACAGTGCGTATTATTATGAATTGAAGAAATATTATCTTGCGTTGTCGGAGGAGATTGTGAAGAAAAGTCCGGAGCTTATGTGTGGCATGAGTATGCTGCAATCGCTGTTGTTGAATCCGGAGGAAAGTGAACGCTGGTATTCGGAGCTGCAGGCATTTGCAGACAGTCATCAGGGCAGTATTCGAAAGGTAGCAAAGAATAATCTGCTGTATCTGGAGATCGGATTGCCTCATAGAGGTTCAGCAGATATGATAAGTATTATGAAGAATGCATATCGACTGGTATTTGACAGGCAGGCGACATTGGGCGAATTTTCAGTTACTTCTAACCAACCGTCTATGATGAATGGAGGAAAAGATTTCTGTGAATGGAGCAAAAAAGACCGCGAACTGGCAGGAAAGATAGGTAAGCTTGTGGAATTTGTTCTTGGCAAATACGGCAAAGGGCTGATCAATCTGGCATTGGCAGAGAGCTTTTTTGAAAAAGGCGAAGACAATTACGAGGTGGCTGTCCTTGCAAATAAAGGTCGTATGCAGGCAGAAGCCGGAGGCAAGATTGAACAGTGCTTTGTAGCTGACGGTATCCTTGCATGGCTTCATATTATAAACGGAAAAGTTCAGGAGGCAGAAGAAGTTCTCCGAAGCTTTTATGAGAAAGCTGAAAAGGAGGGGGCAGTAAAGCTGTTGCCGAACATACAGACATTTCTTGCCCGATGTGCACTGTATAAGGGCGAATGGGCAGAAGTAAACCGGTGGATGGATCAGACGGTAGATGAGAATGTGGAATTTTCAATCTATGACAGATTTATTTATCTTACAAAGGTTCGGGTATACATTCAACGAGGCAAATATGAACAGGCATACAGTTTATTGGTGAAGCTTCAATATTATGCCGAAGTCATGAAACGTACTTATATTCAGATCGAGTGCAGATTACTGATGGCGATCACGATGTATCGTATGGGAAATAAAGCCTGGCGGGAAGAATTGCAGGCAGGGATAAAGGAAGCGGCAGATTATCATTTTGTAAGAGTGATTTCCAGAGAGGGAGCAGCTGTCTATCCGCTGCTTCAAGCATTGCCGTTTGTACCGGAAGAGGTGGAAGATGATCCGAAACTTATAAAAAAGAATCGTCAGTATCATAGACAGGTGATGAAAGAGACAGAGAGTGTTGCAAGATCATATCCGGGATATCTGAAAATGGGAAAGGCAGAAGTCCGGATAAGTGAGACCGGTATCCGTATCATCAAACTTCTGGCAGAGGGATTCTCTAGGATCCAGATTGCGGAGCAGCTTAATATGACGGAGGCAAATGTAAAATATCATATGGCACAGACATATAAAAAACTGGGAGTAAAAGACAAAGCCGGCGCAGTTATGGAAGCGAAGAACAGGAATCTGATCTGATTCTGCATGTCATTTTTGGGGAAACAGCCTCGAAAATGGTAAAGAAATGGTAAAATAATGCAGAAAACAAGACATTTTTGCAAGGTGTATTGCAAATCCTGCGTTATTTATATAAACTAAACTATATATTGGTTTGGGGACAAATACAAAAGGGTTAAGGAGGAAAAAAGCATGGATGAGAAAGAAGTATACGGAAATGAGGTTCGCAAACTTCGTGACAGTATGGGTATGAATCGTAAAAAATTCTGCGATTATTATGGAATCCCATATCGTACCGTGCAGGATTGGGAGGCCGGAAAAAGAAAGATGCCGTCCTATGTGCTTCGGATGATGAAGTACGTTGCCGAGAAGGAACAGATGATAAGAGTATCATAAAGTTCCGATTAAAATGAAATGATCTGTATACAAGGGCAGTCAGAAAATGACAGACTTGTATGCAGATCATTTTTGCGTTATAAGAAGTAAGATGTTTTGCGGGTTTTGTTTGGAAGTACAGGAGTGGCAGATGCCATTTGGCTCTTGTGGCGGCATACCATTGAATTCTGATGGATGTCCATATATAATGGTGTGGAAAAAACGCCTAATGATAGACAAAGGCAGACTGTAGCACATAGGCCGAATTTGGAAACGGACAAGGAGATAAACAGATTTTTATGAGATTGAAAGAATATATACAGACAAAACGAATCATTGCAGACGGAGCATTTGGTACTTATTACATGTCATTATATGGAGATGGAAGTAAGCCGGAAAAAGGGCTTGCGATTTCAAATCTTCCGGAGCTTGCGAATATAACAGCACCGGAGCGGGTCATTGGCATCCACACCGAATACATAGAAGCGGGAGCACAGCTTATCCGCACGAATACATTTGCATCAAACACAAAGAGCCTTTTAAGTGATACAGAAGCGGTAAAAGAGAATATCCGGGCGGCAGTTACATGCGCGAAGGCAGCGGCAGAAAAGGCGGAGCATGAGATTTATATTGCAGGAGATATCGGCCCGATCCCCGCCGAGGGTGTACCGCATTCCGATAACCTGACGAAGGAATATATCATGATCGGAGAGACATTTATCGAGCAGGGAATCGACATTCTGTTATTTGAGACATTTCCGGAACTGGAAACGATTCTCCCGGCGATCGCATATCTGAAAGAGACACATGACTGTACGATTCTGGTACATTTCAGTGTCAATCAGTTCGGCTATAGCAATACAGGCCTGTCTGCGAAACGACTGATCGCGGATGCAGAGGCATGCAGATATATAGATGGCACCGGCTTAAACTGTGGTGTCGGACCGGGCCATATGAAGAAGCTGATCCGGAATATATCGGCAGACGATGCTACATTCCTTTCGGTATTCCCGAACTCCGGTTATCCGAAATATCTGAATAACCGTCTGACCTTTACGGATAATGCAGAATATTTTGCGGAGAAAATATCAGAGATCGCAGAGTCAGGCATCTGCATCTTCGGTGGATGCTGTGGAACAACACCGGATTATATTCGGAAGATAGCAGCAGGGATATCACTGGATTATCCGGTTGGCAGCAGGGAAACAGTGGCAGAGGTAACTGTATCTTCGGAGAAACCGGCATATGGTTTCATGGAGCGTCGGGTGAAGGATCCGTCCCATAAGCTGGTTGCAGTCGAACTGGTTCCTCCGTTAAATGCAGATGATGAGAAGTTACTCGATGCAGCGCATATATTAAAGAATGCAGAAGTCGATGTCGTGACTTTCCCGGATTCTCCATCGGGAAGAACCAGAGCCGATTCGGTATTGATGGCAGAGAAGATAAGACTTGAGACAGGACTGTGCGTTATGCCGCATATTTGCTGCAGAGATAAGAATGCGATCGCGATCCGTTCCACGATACTTGGAGCAAGTCTGAACCATATCACGAATTTCCTTTTGCTGACAGGTGATCCGGTTCCCGTATTATTCCGTCAGACGACAAAGAGCGTGTTCAATTTCGACTCTGTAGGAATGATGAAGATCGTTCAGGAAATGAACAGTGATACATTTAGCGAGCACCCGGTTACATATGGCGGTGCAATCAATCATAACCGGATGAATACAAAGGCAGAGACAGAACGAATCCGAAGAAAGATGGCGGCAGGAGCGACATTTTTTATGACCCAGCCGATCTTCTCGGCAGAGCAGGCAGAGATTATAAGGCAGATGAAGAAAGAGACCGGAGCTACGATCCTTGTCGGACTGATGCCGCTTGTCAGCAGGAAAAATGCTGTCTTTATGAAGAATGAAATGACGGGTATCGAGATACCGGATTCAGTTATAGATCGTTACAGAGAGGATATGAGCAGAGAAGAAGGAGAAAATTGTGGTATCCGGCTTACCAGAGAATTCATGGCAATGACCGATGATTTTGCAGACGGATATTATTTTTCATTCCCATTTAATCGTGTTCATATGTTGAAAAAGATATTAGGATAATGATAGAAGTACGCCATTGCTAAGATTTTAGATGGTGGAAAGCTTACATGACAGATAAGACAGAAACAGAGGGATACAGATGAAGTCAGAAACGAAAAAAGGCACTCTGATGACAGAGGGAAGCATCGTAAAAAATATATTATTTTTTGCAATTCCACTAATATTAGGAAATCTGCTGCAACAGTTGTATAACACAGCAGATTCGATCATCGTTGGTAATTTTGTAGGAAAGAATGCACTTGCGGCAGTCGGCTCCAGTACATCGGTGATTTACCTGCTGATCGCATTCAGTCAGGGCGCTTCCGTAGGTGCAGGTGTCGTAGTTTCCCAGTATCTGGGCGCAAGGAAGAAAAAAGAGACAGAGGATGCTGTTCATACAGCCCTTGCGATATCTGTTATATTAGGTGTGATCCTTACGATCGGTGGTGTTCTGTTCAGCCGCAGACTTCTTTTGTGGATGCATACCCCGGAAGAAGTATTTGACGGCGCAGTTCTCTATCTGCAGATTTATTCTGGTGGACTGTTATTCAATGTTCTATATAACATGGCAGCAGGCATCCTGAACGCAGGTGGTAATTCGAAGCGTTCACTGATCTACCTTGCGTATGCATCGGTTACAAATATCATCCTCGATCTGGTTCTGATCCGGGGCTTTGGCATGGGTGTAGAAGGCGCTGCGATCGCAACAGATATCAGTCAGGTGGTATCAAGTGTGCTTGCGACCGGTTATCTGATGCGCGTAAAAGCAGATTACAGAGTTTCTTTGAGAAAGATAAAGATACATAGACAGATGGCAGGACGTATCGTGAAGATCGGACTTCCAACCGGAATCCAGAATATGGTCATTTCCCTGTCAAATATCCTTGTGCAGTCCAGTGTGAACGGATTCGGAGCAGATGCGGTAGCGGGATTTGGCGCATATCTGAAGATCGACGGCTTCAATATCCTTCCGGTTATGAGTATCAGCATGGCAGTTACGACATTTACCGGACAGAATTATGGAGCCGGAAAGATAGACCGGGTAAAGAAAGGCATGTGGGTGACGATCGCGATGGGATTGATCTATACGATCACCACAGGAATCCTGCTTCTGGTATTTTCAGACCCGTTGATGCGGTTATTCACAAATGATGATGCAGTCGTCGCATACGGAGAACTGGCGATGAAGTACTTCTGCCCGTTTTATTTCATTTTAAGTATCATGCACGGTCTGGCAGGAACCATCCGGGGGGCAGGAAAGAGTGTACCGCCAATGGTCGTACTGCTGACATCTTTATGTCTGTTCCGTATCGTGTGGATTCAGTTTATCCTTCCTACTTTCCATGATATTGACGGAATTTTTGTCTTATATCCGGTCTCATGGGCGTTCGGAGCGGCTCTTATGGTGCTCTATGCATGGAAGGGAAAATGGCTGCCTGCAAATACGGTCGGCAAACAGCTTTCTTAATTTAAAAAACAAACTTAATCCTTGGCAAAATTTAATAAATACAACCTTGCTGCTTTGTTGACTTTTTTATGGTAATGGCGTATGATGTGATGAACTGGAACGTTTATGCCCTGGGGGTGGTCTGTTCATTTTTAATAATCTGTAGAGTTGTACAGAGAGAAAGAATATTTAATGTAGGAGGAAGAAAGATGAATCAAATGAAACGAAGTAAAATTGTGGCATTTTTACTTGCATTTGTATTAGTTATCAATACATTATTTGTTAATTTTTCAGGTGCAGTATTTGCCGATGATGACAGTATGACGATAACCAATCTGGTTGTTGAATACTATGATGAAGCAGCGGGGGCGTACAAGCCGTTAACTAGCGGAATAACGCTGAATGACCAGACGAAGGTGAGGATTAATTTCAACTGGCAGTTCCCGAATTCCTCAACGACAACAGCGGGAGGAGATTACATAACGAAGATCGATCTGGGTATTGATAATATCAGTATGGACAGTATCACAAATGTTCCGTTTAATGATACGACCAATGCAGAGATGGGTAAATACAGTATAAACAGTAGCGAGTTCACACTTGTTATTAATAAGGATTATTATGATAACTATTCCAACCGTTCAGGAAAGGCAAGTCTGGATGGTGTGGTTTCGGTTAACAACGATGATAATAAAGCAAGCACGGATGCGACGATCGCTGTCAGCGGTAATAAATTTGACATCCATGTTGTATTTAATCAGGCAGAAAGTAATCTTAAAGTAGCGAAGAAGACTGTAGGTAAAGCAACTCTGAATGATGACGGAACATTAAACCAGACATATCAGGTTGATATTGCATGTAAGAATGACAATATTTCGGATCTTGTATTAAGTGATGAGGCGGGATCTGCATTATCCGATGCCACAAATTTTGTTTATAATGGTGCAACCTATGGTTCTCTGGCAGAACTGAGTACAGCAATCGGTTCAACAATGACAAAGGATCAGAAAATCAGCTTTACATATGATATGAAGGTTGATGCATCTGTTTTGGAACAGGGTACAAACCATTATACAGGAAGCGAGACAAATAAATTCAAGACAGAATATAAGACAAACAAAGGAAATTCTAAAACATCAGACAGTAATAGTGTTAATCTGGATCTTGATATGCCATCTGTTTCAAAGAATGGTACATATGACAGTACAACAGGAAAGGTTACTTGGAAGATAACTGTTACACCGGGAGTCGTTGGATGGGATAAGGTTGATATGTCCGGGGTTACGGATAAAGTGACAGAGATGCTTGGGGGTACTGCTCTCGGAGCATCTAAGGATATATCCTTTACCAAGAATGATTTTACAACTACCGATAATAAGACATACACATATGAATATACAACAAATGTGTCGACTGACGCACAGAGTTCTTCATCAAAGGTTACCGCACAGAACGATGTAACAAATATTCAATTTGATGGACACAAGTACAACACTTCTGCCGAAGTGGGAATTACAGAGTCAAACTGGGCAAAGAAATCTTATGTATCTTACGATGAAGCTTCAAAGATTCTGACATGGAAGATAGATGTGGATATACCAACAGGCGAAAATATTACAGATGTTGCGGTAAATGATAGTCTGTACGGTGCTTCAGGAAATCATGACTTCAATATCGGCAATCTGGAAGTTACACTGACTGATAACACCCATACAGATGCAACTATCCTGAAGTACACAGAAAAGAGTAACCAGCAGATGGATTCTGATGTACTGGAGACCACATATACAGACTTTAATAAACAAAATAATCTTACATTTAAGGATTCATATATTGCATCATTGCAGGCAAGCGGCTCTGCACATATGACATTGACCTTTAAGACTCACATAACAGATGAAGATCCAATAGGAACATATTCAAACAAAGGTGAAGTTCGATATAAGAGTAATGGAAAACAGGGTGTGATACCGGTATCTGCAGATTATAAATTCAAGGCTGTCAGCATTACGGATAAGAGAGCATTTTTTGCCGACGACGACAAAGAAACCATCCAATACAATGTATGGGTTGATTTCTCAAAGGACGATTCTATAACTCCGGAGGTTGGAAAGCAGATAATCTTTACAGATGAGATGCCGGACAACATGGTGCTGAAATCAGTTGATTATCTGGGTGCAGGACAGGTTGATGGCTGGTTTGATAACCATAATAACTATCAGAGCTCGCAGCTTGGTGTTACGGATACATCTGCAGAAGACGGAAAAGTTGTCTTTACTGTAACTTTATCACAGGAGATGATCGATAATATCAATAATGCTGCGCCGAACCAACGTGGTATATATGTCACATATACAGCCAAGGTAAAGGATGGAATGAAATTCCACAAGGGCGGAACTACTACATTTAAGAACAAGGTATCAGCTACTTATGACGGAACAAGTGTGGGAAAGAAGACGGTGTCGTCACAGCTGACACCGGGAAAACTTGTAGACAAACAGATGGAATATAATACCAGCAAGAGCGTTGATAAAATATTCTATACCGTTGATATTAATAAATGTGGATATGATCTGGCATCAGGTACAGATGTTCTTACTTGTGAGGATGATATGGGTACCAGCCTGATCCTTGATCCATCTACAGTCAAGATCAAGCAGATTGATGATGACGGAAATTCATCGGAGTGCAGTTCAGCGTCATTTTCGTATGATAAGCTGAATAACCGCATTACATTTAAGATTCCTGATGAAACACATATCCAGATCACATATACAGTAAAGCTGGCTCTTTATGGTGATGGAACTGCTGCGGATTCAGACAAGATTACATTTGAAAACAGTGGTAATACATTTACAGTGAAAGGCGTAGAAACTGTTGATACAAAGGATCAGGTTTCCAGATATAATTACGCATATTCATCAAAGGTACAGGGTGCCGGTGATACCGGATCTATAACATTGTTAAAGTATTACAGAGGAACCGATGGTAATATGAAACCATTGGGAGGATCCTCCTTTAAGATATACAGAGCAACATATGATGAAGCAACCGGATTATATACATATGACAGCAGTGCCACTCCGGAAAAGGAGAAGACACTGAGAGATGATGAGACGGAGTGGGTAATTGACAATCTCCGACTCGATATTGTATATGCATTGGTTGAGACAGGATCTCAGCTTGGATATAAGGTGAATCCGGATCCTATGTATTTTGTACTTCCGGGTGACGATTATAAGAAGGTACAGCAGACCTCCCAGTTGGAGAGGATTGTAACCAGCAGTTACCTGAGATATAACAACGAAAAAGGTAGTTTTCAGATAAAGAAGACTATAGATGGATCAACGAAAAATCTACAGAAGTATGAGGCGTTTACATTTGAACTTCAGGAGATAAATAAACCAAGTATCAGTTCTGTAAATGGTCAGAAAGAGATCACATATACAGACAAGACGTCTGGTGTAAACCAGCAGATTACGTCAAGCACTGCGACCGGTATTGGTGATTTCAATGTAATAGATTACACAGCCTCGGATATAGGAAAAGAATTTTATTACAAGATATCTGAGAAGAAAGGATCAAATTCGAATATTGCATACGATACATCCTTCTATGTTGCAACCGTAAGCGTGAAGCAGGATGCTACCACAGGAGAGATTTATTCAGATATAAACAGTATAGATAAGTATTCGGAAGATGGAATATTAATAGGTAATACTATTCCGGAAATGATCAGTTTCAATAATTCGGCAGATATGAGTGGCAGCCTGACTCTGACAAAGACAGTAAGTGGAGATAAGACATTTGCTGATGTTAAGGATGGTTTGAGCTTTGAAATAAAAGGACCGGGAAGCTACAGTGCAACCATAAAGGGCAAAGACCTGGATGCAACAACCAGAACAAAGACCCTTACTGGTCTTGTGCCGGGTCAATATACGATAACCGAGACAATAACGGATATTACAGGATTTAAGCATTCTACTAAATATACGGTTGGAAGTGGAAGCGAAAAAACCGGTAAAGTAGCAACTGCAACTGTAGAGGCAAAAAAGAATACAGAGGTAGACTTTGTTAATACCTATACAAAGAAGGCAGGAAGCCTGAAGCTGACAAAGACAGTAAGTGGAGACAAGACGCTTGCGGATGTAGCAGCGGATATCAGCTTTAAGATCACAGGCCCAGACAGCTACAGCAAGACCGTAACCGGAGCAGAACTGTTAACAGCAGGCGGCAGTGTACAGATTGATGGCCTTGCAGTAGGTGACTACACAGTAGTCGAAACTGTAGCAGGAATCACAGGTTATACATTGACAACCAGCCACAAGGTAGGAAGCGGAAGCAAAGTTGACGGAAAGACAGCAACGGCAGCTGTAACAGATGGAGCAACCAGCAACATAGAGTTTGTAAACAATTATGCGAAGAATCCGGGAAGTCTGAAACTGACAAAGACAGTAAGTGGAGACAAGACGCTTGCGGATGTAGCAGCGGATATCAGCTTTGAGATCGCCGGATCAAACGGATATAGCAAGACGATAGCCGGAACAGAACTGGATGCAAGCGGAAGTTATACGATTGATAATCTTGCAAAAGGAACATATACGGTGACAGAGACTGTGACCGGATCAACAGGTTATACAGTCACTACTACTTACAAAGTAGATGGTGGAAGTACAGAAGCCGGAGCAACAGCAACAGCAGCCGTACCAAATGGCGGAACAGCAGAAGTAGCATTTACAAACAACTACAAGAAGCAGGTCGGCAGCCTGAAGCTGACAAAGACAGTAAGTGGAGACAAGACACTCACAGATGTAGCATCAGATATCAGCTTTAAGATCACAGGCCCAGACAGCTACAGTAAGACCGTAACCGGAGCAGAACTGTTAACAGCAGGCGGCAGTGTACAGATTGATGGCCTTGCAGTAGGTGATTACACAGTAGTCGAAACTGTAGCAGGAATCACAGGTTATACATTGACAACCAGCCATAAGGTAGGAAGCGGAAGCAAAGTTGACGGCAAGACAGCAACAGCAGCCGTACCAAATGGCGGAACAGCAGAAGTAGCATTTACAAACAACTACAAGAAGCAGGTCGGCAGCCTGAAGCTGACAAAGACAGTAAGTGGAGACAAGACACTCACAGATGTAGCATCAGATATCAGCTTTAAGATCACAGGCCCAGACAGCTACAGTAAGACCGTAACCGGAGCAGAACTGTTAACAGCAGGCGGCAGTGTACAGATTGATGGCCTTGCAGTAGGTGATTACACAGTAGTCGAAACTGTAGCAGGAATCACAGGTTATACATTGACAACCAGCCATAAGGTAGGAAGCGGAAGCAAAGTTGACGGCAAGACAGCAACAGCAGCCGTACCAAATGGCGGAACAGCAGAAGTAGCATTTACAAACAACTACAAGAAGCAGGTCGGCAGCCTGAAGCTGACAAAGACAGTAAGTGGAGACAAGACACTCACAGATGTAGCATCAGATATCAGCTTTAAGATCACAGGCCCAGACAGCTACAGTAAGACCGTAACCGGAGCAGAACTGTTAACAGCAGGCGGCAGTGTACAGATTGATGGCCTTGCAGTAGGTGACTACACAGTAGTCGAAACTGTAGCAGGAATCACAGGTTATACATTGACAACCAGCCACAAGGTAGGAAGCGGAACCGAAGATAATGGCGATACAGCAACAGCAACTGTAGCAGATGGAACAACGATCGATGTCGAGTTCATAAACGATTACGCTAGAGAACTTACCTCTGTAACAGTTAAGAAGATATGGAACGATAATAACAATAAAGCCAATAAACGTGCACCATTTGTAAGCGTACAGCTTTATGCTGGAACAGCCGTTTCTGGTGTAGCAGCTCGGTTGGATGAGAATAATTCATGGACGCATACATGGACAAATCTTCCAAAGTATGATGATGCCGGACAGTTAATCTCATATAGCGTCAAGGAATTAAATGTACCGGCTGAATATACAGACAGCGTAACGACAGATCCTGTAACAGGCGAGATAACGATTACAAATACAAGAGTTGGAACTAAGGGCAAACTTGTACTTACAAAGATGGTTGTTGGTTCTGTAGATAAGACTACAGCAGCTAGCGCGATCGAGTTCAAGATTACAGATGAAGCCGGAAATGTCGAGACATATTCATTGAATGATTTCAAGTATGATGTGACTACAAAGCAGTATACATTGGAACTTGAAAAACCTGCTGGCAAATATACAGTAGAAGAAACCAAGTATGATATCGATGGATATGAGACCAAGAGCATCAAGTATGCGATTGGTACAGGACTTCAGAAGGATGGTAAGACAGTAGATGTTCAGGTAGAGATAGATGAGACAGTAGATGTAACATTTGTGGATACCTACGATGAGACCACAACTACAGAGACAACCACCGAAGATACTTCTGAGACGACAACTACGGAGACAACCACTGAAGATACTTCTGAGACGACAACTACGGAGACAACCACTGAAGATACTTCTGAGACAACAACCACAGAAAATACAACTGAGGCTACATCGGAGAAGACTACAGAAGTAACAACTACAGAGACAACAACAGAAACGACGACAGAGGAGACAGTAGATAAGCCAAAGACAGGTGATGATTCACCGATAGCTTTCCTTCTTATTATGATGTCAGTATCACTTGCGGGAGCAGGAACTGTTGTCTATAAGAAACGTAAGAATCAGAAATAATATCTGATAGCAAGCAAAAATAAGACGCCGGACTGTCATAATTGACAGCCCGGCGTCTTTCGATAAGATTATCATATATATAAATAAGACAAGCCTGTCTGTGATGATGGCTGCTGTGATCAGTAATGACATTCATGTAGTTTCGTAATGAGATACACTCTAGCTGTCAGCATCAAGCCCTTGTTTGAACCCGTAAGGGTGAGTTGGGGCGACTGCTGACAAATAAGCGGGTGTATCGAATAGAAACTACATGAATGTCATTACTGATCACAGTAAGCCATCATCACAGACAGGCTTTTATATATGGTGATGTTATGCGAATATCTTATCCACAGGCTTTGCGACATACATAATGGTAAGCATCAGTGTGCAGGCAGCCCAGATGATAGGTTCGGTGATCGCTACACCCAGGTATCCGAGGGCAGGTGCTAAGAACATAACAGCAAGGATCTTTCCGACCATTTCGATCGTGCTGGAAAGCACGGGAACAATCTTTCTTCCCATACCCTGCATAGCACAGCGAAGTACGAACAATGGTCCGAGTACATAGAAACAGCACATGCTGATTCGGATATACATAACAGCCGGATCGATTACAGCTGCGTCGCTTGTTCCGGCAACCAGACGGAGCAGAAGCGGAGCGGTTGGAAAACCGACCAGAATAATAAGTGTGGTTGCGATCGTATTTATAAGGATGCCGGCACGGATGCCGGATTTTACACGGTCGATCCTTTTGGCACCGATGTTCTGACTGACAAAGGTTGTAACTGCGTTTCCGATAATGTAGAGAGCTACATCGAGGATATCGAAGATCTTTCTTGCTGCGGTATGTGCAGTAATGATATTTGTACCTAGTTTATTGATAGAACTCTGTAAGGTAACAGTACCTATATTTACGATACAGCTCATGAATCCCATGGCGAGAGCGGATTGTACCAGATCGCTGAAATCTGTATGGTCAACTCTGTATTCATCTTTTTTAGGGATCAGGAAGTCACATTTTGAGAAGATGTATATAAAACATGCAACACCGGCAACTGCCTGTGAGATAACTGTAGCGATAGCTGCTCCGGCAACACCTGAATGGAAGCCCTGGATAAATAACAGATCCAGTCCGATGTTCAGCACAACTGCGATGCCAAGGAAGATCAATGGGGTCTTGCTGTCACCGACAGCACGTAGCAGATTTGCACCAAAATTATAAATTGCTGAAAAGATAAGTCCTGCTAAAATGTATTTGACGTACTTGTCAGCCATATGTATAATTTCCTCAGGTGTACCAAGAAGCACTAGGAGGTCATATATAAACAGAAGTCCAACGATCGTAAGAACGATGGAAGTAACAAAGGTGAGAATTGCTGAGACACCGATACATTTTCGCATGTTTTTCTGATCCTGAGCACCGAAATACCGGGCGATCGGGATCGATAAGCCGAGCGTGGCGCTGTTCAGAAATCCGATCAGTGTATTCGAGATAACACTGGTTGCTCCGACGGCTGCAAGCGCATCGGGATTGATACAGTTTCCGACAATGGCAGAATCACAGAAGCTGTAGAACTGCTGTGCGATCTGTCCGAGAATCATTGGAAGGGCATAGAGCCATATTACTTTTATTGGTTTTCCTTCGGTTAAATCTTTCATATTATATAACTTGCAGAACGCCATCAGACGCTGCTTTCTCCTTTCGTACTATTGAATTATATACATTTTTGGGAAAGTGTAAAGAGAAGTAAACATAAAAAAAGGTACAGAAAATTTACAATCAGATTTGGTGAAAATGACAGATTGTGGAAGAAAATAAAAATTGCTGCATGAAAATGGATAGATATATCATGGATCATACAGTATGATATGTAAGATAAGTTTAGGTTTTATCGGAAATAATGTATGTTAGAATAAAAAGTTGGAAGGATTGGATACGAATGAAAAAAGATAATCAGAAAGATGAAAAGATATCTAATAAAGAAGAAAGTAGTCGGCAGAGATTGAAAGGTTTATCCTTTATAAAGGCATTTTTGTTTTTTGCTGTTTATATAGCAATATTGGTCTTGGTAGGGGTGCAGGCGGTATCCAGATCCGGGGAGACAAATAAAAAGAAGATTTCCATATATAAAGAAGCAACGCCGACGGATGCAGATACCGATATAGAAGGTGTGACAAAAAATGAGAAAGAAAATACAAAAGATCATCTGGAACTTGCTCAGCCGGCAGAATTAAAGAAGGTAGATGCTGTTTCTGCCGGACAGGACTATAATGGCATAGATCTGAAAGACAATGGAATGCCATATGCAATAAAGATCAATCGTAAAGAAAATATCGTTACCGTATATAGTTTGGACACGGATGGAGGCTATACGGTTCCGGTTAAGGCATTTCGATGTTCGGTATCCCTGGATGATACGACACCGGCAGGCTTATTCACAACAACAGAGAAGCGGTTGGAATGGGCGATCCTGCAAGGAAATGTATACGGACAGTATGCTTACCAGATTCATGAGGGAATTTATTTCCATTCCGTTCCTTATACAGAAAAGGGAAGCAATAAACTTGAGACATGGGAATATAATAAGCTCGGAGAAGGGGCATCGCTTGGATGTATCCGTATGTGTGTGGCGGATGTGAAATGGATCTATGAGAATTGTATGCCGGGAACACAGGTATACTTATTCGACAGTGATTATCCGGGACCGCTTGGCAGACCACAGCAGCCATATGTTTTTACTGAGACAGATGATACTGGCTGGGATCCGACAGATACGACGCCGGGCAATCCGTTTGCCGGAACGGCGGCGATATATGGAGCGGTAAGCCATAGCATTGAAGTGGGAGAGCCGTTTGACAGTAAGACAGGTGTTCTTGCATTTTCATCAGATATGGAGAATGTAACGGATCGGCTCATGGTAGAAGGAACAGTAGACAACCAGACACCGGGTGAATATAAATTATCTTATTACTTTTATGATAATGGAAAGAAAATATTACGGGATATCTATATTACGGTCAAGGACACGGAACCTCCTGTTATTACGGAAGCACCGGATGAACTGCACCTGAGAGGTTATCATGGGGATGCAGATGAACTGGCAGCTTTGATCGCGCGAAATGTTACAGCCTTTGACGGTGATAAGAAAATCATCTCATACGATGTGATCCCACAGACGGAGGAAGCCGGGGCAGACGATGACCGGACAACAGAGAATCCGGTTCTTGTGATAGACCTGACAGGTGTACAGGAGACACCGGGAACCTATGAAGTATCCTGTTATGCGAAAGATACCGCAGATAATCGATCAGCCGTGTGGAAGATAACGATTGCTTTAGAGGAATAGAGAAGGACAGCAGAAAGCTGAAAAAGAAGAGAGGTTAGAAGTTGGATATTCGATCAGAAAATGATAAAAAAAGCGGTTATGAAGTGCAGATGGAAGCAGAAGAACGAGTAATCGTATTTGCAGTAGCCTCCGGTGGAGTATCGGTAGAGGATACAGAGAAATCACTGGATGAATTGGAGGAACTTCTGGAAACCGCAGGGGCAGCTACAGTCGGAAGACTAATCCAGAGTCTGGATCGTGCAACAAGTGATCTATATCTTGGCAGTGGTAAGGTAGAAGAACTGCGAAGCATGGTCGCTATGTATGATGCGACAGGCGTCGTCTGTGATGACGAGTTATCACCGGCACAGTTGATGAACCTTCAGGATGCACTTAATATAAAAGTAATGGACAGAACGATGGTTATTCTGGATATATTTGCCGCACATGCCGGAAGCTATGAAGGAAAGCTGCAGGTAGAGCTGGCACAGCTCAGATTCCGGGCGACCAGACTGGTAGGTATGCGTGATTCCCTGTCGAGACTTGGTGGAGGAATCGGAACCAGAGGTCCCGGTGAGAAGAAGCTGGAGATCGACCGTCGAGTGATAAGAGACAGGATCTCGAAGCTGAAAGCAGACCTTCGTCAGGTAGAAGGTAGACGAATGGAACAGCGGAAGCAGCGGAATAGGACGGGTATTCCGGTCGTAAGTATCGTCGGATATACAAATGCCGGAAAGTCGACGCTGTTAAATAAACTGACGGGCGCAGGTGTTTTGGAAGAAGATAAATTATTTGCAACGCTTGATCCGGCAACGAGAAATGCTATGCTTCCCGCCGGACAGCAGGTGCTGTTCACGGATACGGTAGGATTTATCCGCAAGCTGCCACACCATCTGGTGGAGGCATTCAAGTCGACACTTGAGGAGGCGAAGTACAGTGATGTAATCCTCCATGTTGTGGATGCGTCCGACCCGAACTGGGATCGGAATATGGAGACAGTCTATGCGACACTCAGACAGTTAAATGTAGATGAGGAAAAGGATCATCCGATCATTACAGTGTTCAACAAGATTGACAAACTGCCGGAGGGTGGGGATATATCGATGATCAAGGACCTTCGCGCGGATCGTATGGTATATTTGTCAGCAAAGACCGGTGCTGGAATCGATGATCTGCTGGTACAGGTTGAAGAAGTTCTGCGGGAGCAGAAGACATATATCCGGCATACATTTGCTTATCAGGATGCGGGGAAACCGGGGCTGATAAGGAAATATGGCGAAGTTCTGACGGAAGAATATCTGGAGGACGGAATCTTTGTTGAAGCATATGTTCCAAAGAGCCTGATCGGTCAGCTTGGTTTGGATAAAAATCTTTGACAAATCCTCTGTTTTCTACTAATGTAGGAATTGTCGGAGTTAATATAGAATAAACATGAAAACGAAGCAGATGGATGATCTGCTATATATTCATCAGAACGAAAGGAAAATGAGATGAACGAAAATAATATGAATCAGGGATTCCCGGAGAATCCGAATGGTGCTGATGGCGGTATGAACGATCAGACACCGGAAAACAATATGCCATATGGTTATAATGCAGATCCGAACATGGGCGCATACAATAACATGAATGACTATAATGCAGATCCAAACATGGGCGCATACAATAACATGAATGGCTATAATGCAGATCCGAACACGGGTGTATACAATAACATGAATGGCTATAATGCAGATCCGAACATGGGATATGCACAGCCGGACATGAATGAATTTGGTGACCAGACACCATATCAGGCGACTGTGCCAAAGAAGAAAAAAGGTGGAAAGATCGCATTATTTACATTTATAGGTGTTGTGCTGGTTGCAGCTATTGTTACTGCAGTTTATTTCTTTGTAAGAAAGACTCCTGCCGAGGCAATTAAGGCGGCAATGAAGAATACAGTTACCGAGTCGGTAGATTCATCACCGTTAGAAGATGTAATCGGCGTATCAGAGTTCAGTGAAGATAAGATGGATTTTGATATGAACCTGAAGGTGAACAGTATTTATAAAATGGATGGTTTATCCGGATCTACATACGGAATAAGCGGAGCATTTGAGAAGCAGAAGGATAATTCATATAATCTGAATCTGAATGGTTCCCTGACTATTGCCGGCGAGACCGTAAACGCAAATCTTTATGGCATTGACAAGGTTTTCTATTTTGAGATTCCTGAGCTGTATGATTCTGTGTTCAAGATGGATCTTGCGGCTATGCTGAAATCACTTGATACATCAGATATGGACGAAGCAACCCAGAATGAAGTAAAGGCGCTGTATGAGAAGTATATGGAGCCTGCTACAGAGGATTTGAAGAAAGCAGTTACCTATGACAGAGTAGGGAGCGCAGAGATTGAGAATCACAACGGCGACAAGGAAAAATGTAAGCAGTATACAGTTACACTTCCGACTGCTGATGTAAAGGCATATGTGACAGCACTCTGTAATTATCTGAATGCTTATGCATCTGATTATATTACTGATGATCAATTAGATGAGATCGGAGTTACAAGAGCTGAATTATCACAGGCATTTCAGTACATTCCAACTTATTATGGAATGATGTTCTCAAAAGATTTTGTTGTAAATATATATGTTAAGAAGAATCAGTTAGCAAGAATCAGTATGGATTATAAGTTTACTGCTCTTGGTGGAACTGCATCTGTTGTATGGGATTACATGGGTGAAGAACACCCGGCGGATGATGTTTATTTCTGTGCATCCGTAAAGAAGGACGAGAAGGAACTCGGATCCGTATCATTCAGTAAGAAGAAAGAGAACACAAAGGACTCTTATGTATATAAATTAACAGACAGCGTTGTTGTAAATGATAAGGCTGTTGCCGGTCTGGAACAGACAGCAACCTTCACAAAATCGACAAATGCATTTGAAAGTCATCTGACATTGACTGCAAATGATGAGGCTGTATTTGCATATGATCTGACAGGAAGCCTGAAGGATGTCCGGAAGGGTAAATCCTTTGGCGCAACAGTTGATTCGTTTAAGGTTACGGATGGTGGCGATACCGTATATGCGGATCTTTCCGGTGATGTACAGTTTGGTGATCTTGGAAAAGAGATCGGGAAGCCGGACGAATCCAAGCAGGTTGTAGATTATACTGAGATGACAGATGAATATATGGAATCAAATATCAATCAGGAAGCAGCACAGAGAATTGTGTCAGCATGGGGTTCGGCACTTGGTTCTGCAGTTGATAACGGAGATATAGACATTGACGATTTTATTACATCGGATGCAACTACTGATGATGGTGACAATGATGATGAATATGTAATTGACAGTTCTTCCATTGATGATGTAGATTATTCCGGTTATGTCATGAAGGGTGAAGGCTATACAGTTGCCCTGAATGATCCGGCAGGTTACGACAGAGGATATGCAGATGATGAAGAGATAGATATCTACAATGACAAATATAATGCATATTATACATTGACACCGAACTGCGACAAAGAGAAGGAATGCGAGAACTTTATGACATACTTTGACTATCTTGGAGAGGATGGCAGCGTTCTTGATAAAAAGATGGAGCAGGTGACCGGAACTGATGGCAAGACAATGGACTGTTATGTAATAGATTCAGATATCTATGATATAAAGGTTCGTGATTATTACTATTTCTATCCGATCAACGATAAAGATTATATAGTTGTAAATGTAAATGTCTGGGCAAACGGAAAGGATCAGGAGGTTGATGCAGATATCACAGCCATCGCCAATGAGCTTGTCAATGACCAGATCATAAATGTACAGAAGCAGTAGGATAAAGGTATTCCGGGAGCACATATATGAATGTTGTAGAAGTAAAAAATGTAAGAATCGGTGAGGGCATGACAAAGATTTGTGTACCTATGGTAGCACCGACTGAGTATGATGTGGATATGCAGATACGAACGATCAAGAAATCTAAGACGGATCTGGTAGAATTCAGAGCAGACTGTTTTGAGGATTGTCTGGATATGGATGTATTGATAAAAATACTTGAGAAGATTCAGGATGAGTTAGCAGAGTTTCCGATCGTATTCACATTCCGGACCAGAAGTGAAGGCGGAAGTCATGATATTACACCGGATCAGTACAGAGAAATGTTGTTACGAGTGGTTGAAAATGAACTGGTTGATCTGATCGATGTTGAATATTTCTATGATATTCCTTTTGTTACAGAAGTAATTGAAGCAGCGCATGATCATGGTATCAAGGTGGTTGTATCCAATCATGATTTCAAGACGACGATACCGATGGAACAGATTGTGGGCAGATTCAAGGAAATGATAGACACAGGTGCAGATATTGCGAAGATCGCAATGATGCCTGAGGATGGCTCACAGGTTGTCGACATGATGCAGGCTGCAAAGGAATTGCAGGAGTATGGGAATCAGACACCGCTTATCGTTATCTCTATGGGTGAGCTTGGCGTATCAACCAGAACAACCGGAGAAATGTATGGCAACTGCATCTCATTTGCAACTGCGGGTATTCCTTCTGCACCGGGCCAGATCGATGTGGAAGCACTTCGCAGTCAGCTTGAGATGATCCACAATATAATCGGCAGCTAGAGATGAAGGATGGAGACTGGATAGTTTTATTTGCAGAGGACAGAGAATTTCTGCGGATAAGATTCTCCGGTCTTTATTCTTATAGAACAGGAGAGATTGGCTTGAAAGAATATATTAATAAATATCTGGACAGATACAGTAAAAGAGACTATTATCCCTGGCATATGCCGGGCCATAAAAGGCAGGATGTATTTGCGGATGATTTCTGGGAGATATTATTCCGCCGGGATTTTACGGAGGCGGAAGGACTGGACGACCTTCATGAACCGGAGCTGTTCATGAAGGACAGTCTGGAGCAGATGAGACGATTCTACGGCACAGAGAAGACATATATGATGGTGAATGGTGCGACCGGTGGGATATTGGCAGCACTCTTTGCATGTGCACCGGAGCACGCAAGGATTCTGATGGGAAGAAACTGTCACAAATCTGTCTGCCATGCAGTAAGCCTGTTGAATCTGGAACCGGAGTACATTGTGCCGGAACTTTTGCCGGGAACAGATATATTTGCAGATATTACACCGGAACAGATCGGGCAGAAGATACAGGAGATGAAGCAGAGAGGTGAGCTGCCTGCTGCTGTGGTTATCACTTCGCCGACTTATGAGGGCGTGATCTCGGATATCTGCGGAATTAAGAATGTACTTGTTCCGTATGATATTCCATTGATCGTGGATGAAGCACATGGAGCACATCTTCCGTTTATGCCGAAGCGGAATCTGTCAGCAGTTGCGGCAGGAGCGGATCTGGTTATCCAGAGCACACATAAGACACTTCCGGCATTGACGCAGACCGCACTTCTTCATGTGAATCGGAAAGATCTGATTCCGAGGGTGGAACGCTATCTGCATATTTTTCAGACGTCATCACCATCGTATCTGTTCACACAGAGCATGGAGAAAGCGGTCGTATATGCAGTGAATCACCCGGAAGTATTTGACGCATATCGAAAACGGCTAAAGCATTTTAGAAAAAAATGTAAGGAATTGAAGCATATCAGACTGTTACAACCGAAGCAGACATGTTATGCTTATGATAAATGTAAGCTGGTATTCACAGTGACGGGCATATACCCGGAGAATATGGATAATACAGATGGCCAAAAGTATGAAAAGGCGACCGGCCCATGGCTTGCCCATGTACTGGCAGAGAACTTTCATCAGGTGGTTGAGATGGCAGGAGCACAGCATGTGATCGTCATGACATCATTTGCGGATAAGAGAAAAGCGTTTGATCGTCTGTATGAGGTCTTAAAACAGATAGATTCAGAACTGGAAGAGGCGTCTGATGAAGCGGGAAGAGATGCGATCCGGGAGTATGATACAGATTCGGCACTGCCGGAGACGGAGGATGCCGTTTTGTTTAATACAAGGTTTCATCTGCCGGAGCAGATTATGACGCCGGGCAGGGCGTGGACATTTGACAGTAGCAGAAAGAAGCTGACAGAGGCAGAAGGATGCACAGCGGCTGATTATGTGTATGCGTATCCGCCGGGAACTTCGGTTATCGTACCTGGTGAGAGGATTGACGCGCAGGTGATCCGGGATATCATACATATGGTGGAAACCGGGCTTAACATGATCGGAGTGGAATGTCCGCCGGATGGTATATATATACAGGTTATAAAAATGTTATAGTACGATAACATTTGGGGCTGCCAAAAGGGTTCGGTAATTGGATCCGGATTGGCGATATGATAAAACAAATAAAGGAGTATGGAACATATGCAGGGAATATTTATAACGATGGAAGGACCGGACGGAGCCGGCAAGACAACACAGATCGAGCTGTTAAAGGACTATCTGAATAAAAAAGGATATGACGTACTCATTACCAGAGATCCGGGCGGAAATGCGGTTAGCGAAGCGATCCGTGAAGTCATTTTGAATAAAGATTTTACAGAGATGGGATATATGACAGAGTTGTTATTATATGCGGCAGCGAGAGCACAGCTTGTAAAAGAGAATATCAAGCCGGCATTATCTGCAGGCAAGGCAGTTATCGCTGATCGTTTCGTAGATTCGTCAGCTGTATATCAGGGAATCGGACGTGGGCTCGGAATTGATACTGTTTATAAGGTGAATGAATTTGCCTTACAGGGTATCCTGCCAGATATGACATTTTTAATGGATCTGGATGCGGAAGCCGGCATTGCCAGAAAGAAAAACCAGGCAGAGCTTGATCGTATGGAGCAGGAAAGTCTGGAGTTCCATAAGAAGGTTGTCGAGGGTTACAGATGCCTTGCTGAGATGAATCCTGACCGTATCGTAAAAGTTGATGCGGCTTTGCCAAAAGAAGCAATACATGATATAATAATTTCGTATGTAGAAAAATGGCTGGCAAGACCATAGCATAAGCAAGGAGAATAGCATGATAGAATTTTCTGAAATTATCGGACATGAAGATATAATCCAGCATTTTAAGAGAAGTATAGAGATGGGAAAGGTATCCCAAGGCTATATTATAAATGGAGAAGAAGGCAGTGGTAAAAAGACTCTGACGCGTGCCATAATCAAGACTCTGGAGTGTGAAGAAGGCGGAACGGAGCCATGCTGCAAGTGCAAATCATGCAAGCAGATGGATACGGATAATCAGCCGGATGTTACATGGGTCACACATGACAAACCAAATGTGATCTCTGTAGAGGAAATCCGTGATCAGGTAAATAAGGATATAACGATCAAACCGTATAGCAGCCGGTATAAGATCTATGTGATCGACGATGCACAGCTTTTAAATGCAAATGCACAGAATGCTCTGCTTAAGACGATTGAGGAGCCACCGGAGTATGCGATCATTTTCCTGTTGACCAGCAATATTGACAAGATTCTTCCGACGATCATTTCCAGATGTATCGTACTGAATATTAAGCCTGTCAGAGAGCGGGACGTACTGGACTATCTGATGAATGAGCTGAAGCTTCCAAAGGAAAAAGCGGATTTCTGTATGGACTTTGCACAGGGTAATCTGGGTAAGGCGATCCGACTCGCGACCAGTGACGAATACAAGGAAATCATAAAGGATGTAACAGGTGTTCTTCGCAAGATCCCGGATATGACAGTCGACGATATTATGTTTGCGATCAAGAATATGAACCATCACAAGTTAAAGATCGGTGATTATATTGATCTGATGATGATGTGGTATCGCGATATCCTGATGTTAAAGATCACCGGAAATGCCGGACGGCTGATGTTCAAGGAATATTATACGGATATCCGCAAGCAGTCATCCCACATCTCCTATGAGGGAATTGAGGATGTCTTAAAGGCAATGGATAAGGCGAAGATCCGTCTGGAAGCAAATGTTAACTTTGATGTGGCTATGGAACTTATGCTTCTGACTATAAAGGAGAATAAATAATGAAAGAGATCATTGGAGTTCGGTTCAGACCGAATGGTAAGATTTATTTCTTTTCACCGGGAGACCATGATGTTGAGTGTGGACAATTTGTTATCGTAGAAACTGCCCGTGGTGTAGAATTCGGAAAAGTTGTACTGGGTAAGCGGAACATAGACGATGGTAAGATCGTATCCACTTTAAAGACGATCATAAGAGTAGCTACTGATGAAGATAAGAAAAGACACGAAGATAATAAAGAAAAGAGCAAGAAGGCATTTGCTATCTGTAAAGAGAAGATTGCAAAACATAAGCTTGATATGAAGCTGATCGAGGCCGAGTATACATTTGACAATAATAAAGTACTGTTCTACTTTACCGCAGATGGAAGAATTGATTTCCGTGAACTGGTAAAGGATCTGGCATCTGTATTCAAGACAAGGATCGAGCTCCGTCAGATCGGTGTTCGTGATGAGACGAAGATGGTTGGCGGTATCGGTATCTGTGGCAGGGAGCTGTGCTGCCATGAGCATTTGTCAGAGTTCGTTCCGGTATCGATCAAGATGGCAAAGGAACAGAATCTGTCATTGAATCCGACAAAGATATCCGGAGTATGCGGAAGACTGATGTGCTGTCTGAAACATGAACAGGACACATATGAGTATCTGAATGAGAAGCTTCCAAATGTCGGAGATTTTGTTCGGACAGTGGATGGAAATAAGGGTGAAGTCTTATCTGTAAGCGTACTTCGTCAGAAAGTAAGGATCGTGGTTACGGATAAGGATGATAATAAAGAGGTTATGGAGTATCCGGTCAGTGAACTGAAGTTCAAACCGAAGAAACGAAGAAATACAGAGCGTATCAGTGACGAGGAATATAAAGCACTGGAGGCGCTGGAAGATAAGGGAGGAAAATCCAAATTTGATGATTGATCTTCTCCCTGATGAACGTATAGATGATCTGCAATGCAAGGGGTATCAGATCATACAGAATCCCAATATGTTCTGCTTTGGCATGGATGCTGTACTGCTGGCAAATTTTGTAAAGCACAGACGGGATGGCATGTACATGGATCTTGGAACGGGAACCGGTGTTATACCGATCCTGCTGGCAGCAAAGGAACCGTCTGACGGGACCTGTCAGTTTGTCGGTCTGGAGATTCAGGATGCCTGTGCAGAGATGGCAGGAAAGAGTGTCAGATTAAATGATCTGGAACAGAAGGTTCGAATCGATCATGGAGATATCAGAGAGGTCTCCTGTAATTACAGGAAGGCCTCTTTTGATATCGTTACATCGAATCCGCCGTATATCAGCGGGAATCATGGACTGACAAATCCTGACGAGCCGAAGAATATTGCCAGACATGAGATCTGCGTGACGCTTTCAGATGTGATAGAGGCAGCGGCATATCTGTTGAAACCGGGTGGCAGCTTCTATATGATACATAAGCCGTTCCGGCTGGCAGAGATTTTTGAAGGGCTGCTGGCAAATGGACTGGAACCGAAACGGATGCAGCTTATTCATCCATATATTGATAAAGAACCGAATATGGTGATCGTAGAGGGCGTAAAGGGCGGTAATTCCAGAATCAAGATCGAGCCGCCGCTGATCGTCTATAAAGAACCGGGTGTTTACACGGAGCAGCTTCTCGATACATATGAAGGGGAAGCAAAGAAATAAAACAGACAGAACAGGAGAATCTACATGGCAGGTATATTATATCTGGTCGCTACGCCGATCGGGAATCTCGAAGATATGACATTCCGGGCGGTACGCACACTGTCAGAGGTGGATCTGATCGCAGCAGAGGATACGAGAAACAGTATCAAGCTGTTAAATCATTTTGAGATAAAAACACCGATGACCAGTTACCATGAATTTAATAAATATGATAAAGCAAAGGTTCTGGTGGACAAGCTTCTTACAGGAACAAATATTGCAGTTATAACGGATGCCGGAACACCGGGTATCTCAGATCCGGGTGAGGAACTGGTACGGCAGGCACTTGCGGCAGGAGTGACGGTAACAGCAGTACCGGGGGCATGCGCCTGTATCACGGCACTGATCTCATCGGGACTGCCGACCAGACGGTTTGCATTTGAAGCATTTCTGCCACAGGATAAGAAAGAAAAGGCAGAGGTTCTTGCAGAGTTAAAGGATGAGACCAGAACGATGGTGATCTATGAAGCACCACACCGATTACAGAAGACGCTTGCGGAATTATTTGATACACTTGGCGACCGGAAGATTACACTTTGCCGGGAACTTACGAAACGGCATGAAACAATCGAGCAGTTCGTGTTGTCAGATGCAATCAATTATTATGAAGAGCATGAACCGAGGGGCGAATATGTAATGGTGATCGAGGGAATGGATGTGGCTGCGACAAAAGCAGAGAGGCAGCAGGAGTTCCTTTCGATGACGATAGAGGAACATGTCGCTATGTATGAGGAACAGGGCATGACGAAAAAGGACGCGATCAAACAGGCGGCAGCAGACCGTGGCGTTCCAAAGCGTGAAGTATATAATGTGGTTATGCGATAGAAATAAACAGTTGTAAAGCTCATGCCGGAATTATTCATAAGAGATAGAAATGATGATTTGCAGGCAGTTATAAACAGATGAAAGGTGAAAGGGGTATAAACATATGGCGTGGTTGGAGATATCAGGAACAGTTGGCAGGGTGGCAGCCTGCCTCGGATTTTTTATTGCAGGTAT
Organism: Clostridium sp. AF15-41; assembly: GCF_003604095.1. Lineage (NCBI taxonomy): Bacteria > Bacillati > Bacillota > Clostridia > Eubacteriales > Clostridiaceae > Clostridium > Clostridium sp. AF15-41. The sequence continues at coordinate 8,359 of NZ_QTMQ01000020.1, read as the reverse complement.
GGCGATTTTCTATCTGTTGACAAAGGTGATCTACCGGATACCGGAGAAGCAGCAGTTAGAGCGGCTGCACGAACCGGGAAAATTCAGAAATGCAGGGATTGTTATATTTGGCGGTGTGGCAGCGGTTTTATTTACCGGATTTTTCGGTATGGGATTACAGGGGATTATTTATTTTCTGTTTCTGGCAGTTCTTACCGTAGTGACCTTTATAGATATGGATACCATGGAGATCCCATTTATGCTGAATGTCATTATCTTTGTGATGGGCGTGGTATCTCTGATCCTTCAGTTCGTGTCGGATGCAGTTCCGGGATCTGAGTTTCTTGCAATGGATGAGGTTACGATCGTATCCAGACTGATCGGAATGATCTGTATCAGCCTTCCTTTATATCTGATCGTTCTGTTTATTCCGGAAGGCTTTGGCGGCGGAGATATCAAGCTGATGTTCGCTGCCGGCTTCTTACTTGGCTGGAAAGCAACAGTGGTCGGTTTCTTTATCGGTTTGATCCTTGGCGGAATCTATGGTGTGATCTGTCTGGTTCGCAGAAGTCATGGTAAAAACGACCATTTTGCATTTGGCCCGTTCTTAAGCGTGGGGCTTGCAATCGCACTTTTCTGTGGAAATATCATCATGAATCATTACATCGATTTTATAAAAGCAGCTATGAATCCTGAGATATAGAAAAAACTGCTTGTGTATTCAAGGGAGATTGAGTATACTAAAGGGTATGGATGTTTAACGCGTTAAAGCGTTTGAGCGAAAAAGTTACAATATATGGAGGAATATGGAAATGCCGATTATAGATTATCTGGAAAGAAATGCCAGAGAATTCGGGGATGACGTAGCACTGGTTGAGATTAATCCTGATGTCACAGAGACAAGGAGAGTGACATGGAGAGAATATGAGCTGATCGAGGCGAATCCAACCTGTCAGTATAGAAGAGAGATTACGTGGAATGTATTTAACGAGAAAGCAAATCGTTTTGCAAATCTTCTGGTCTCCAGAGGAATCCGGAAAGGAGATAAGATCGGTATACTGATGATGAACTGTCTGGAATGGCTTCCGATCTATTTTGGAGCATTAAAGACAGGAGCTTTGGCAGTACCGCTTAATTTCCGTTATGATGCAGAGGAGATCAAATATTGTGTAGAGCTTGCAGATGTGGATGTTCTGGTATTCGGTCCGGAATTTATCGGACGAGTAGAAACAGTTGTAGATGAGATTGCAGAGAAGCGTATTTTGTTATACGCCGGCGGTAACTGTCCGACATTTGCAGAGGACTATGATAAGCTTACGGCAAACTGTTCCAGTACCTTTGAGAAAAGAGATATCAAGGACAGCGACGATGCGGCAATTTATTTTTCATCAGGAACTACGGGTTTCCCGAAAGCAATCTTACATAACCATGAGAGCCTGATGCATGCAGCTACGGTGGAACAGAAGCACCATGGACAGACAAAGGATGATGTATTCTTATGTATTCCGCCTTTATATCATACAGGGGCAAAGATGCATTGGTTCGGAAGCCTGATCACAGGCGGAAAAGCAGTTCTGTTAAAGGGCGTTAATGCAAAGACTATTCTTCAGACCGTATCAGATGAACAGTGTACCATTGTATGGCTGTTAGTACCATGGGCACAGGATCTGTTGCTGGCATTAGAATCAGGTGAAGTAAAATTATCGGATTATAAGCTGGATCAGTGGAGACTGATGCATATCGGAGCACAGCCGGTTCCACAGAGCCTGATCAAACGTTGGAAAGAATACTTCCCGCATCATCAGTATGATACGAACTATGGTCTGTCAGAGTCTATCGGACCGGGCGCGGTACATCTGGGTGTTGAGAATATCGATAAAGTCGGTGCAATCGGCGTTCCGGGATATGGATGGCAGGTGCGCATTGTAGATGAAGATGGTAAAGATGTGAAGCAGGGAGATGTCGGAGAACTGATATTAAAAGGTCCCGGTGTTATGACCTGTTATTATAAGAATCCGGAAGCAACGGCTGAGACATTAAAAGACGGATGGCTGTATACCGGAGATATGGCGGAACAGGACGCAGATGGATTTATCTATCTGGTTGACCGTAAGAAGGATGTCATCATCAGCGGTGGTGAGAATATCTACCCGGTACAGATTGAGAATTTCTTAAGTAAATATCCGAAGATCAAGGATGTAGCTGTTATCGGACTTGCGGATCCGAGACTCGGTGAGATTACAGCGGCAATTATTGAGACAAAGGATGGCATGGAATGTACCGAAGATGAAATTAATGAATTTTGTAAGGAACTTCCAAGATATAAGAGACCAAGAAGGATTATTTTTGAGGATGTACCGAGAAATGCAACCGGTAAGATCGAGAAGCCGCTCCTTCGTAAGAAGCATAAGAGCGATAACCTTGTTGCAGCCGAGAATAATGCATAAAGAGATCACAGATCGTGGCATTATACAGATAGAGAAAGCAGAATCTGATATGTGTTCTTTACAAATTCAGATGTGTGTGCTTAAATATATAGTCGGAATCACAAAATACAACAGGAAGGTAAGATAATCATGAAGACACCATTTGTAACAAAAGCACAGGTTGATGAGATGATTAAGAAATACCCAACACCATTTCATCTTTATGACGAAAAAGGAATCAGAGAAAATGCAAGAAAGTTATATCAGGCATTTTCATGGAATAAGGGATTTAAGGAGTTCTTTGCGGTAAAGGCGACTCCAAATCCTACTATTCTTCGTATCTTAAAGGAAGAGGGATGCGGTACGGACTGCTCATCACTGACAGAGCTTATGATGTCAGATAAACTGGGATTTACCGGAGACGAGATCATGTTTTCATCCAATGATACGCCGGCAGAAGAATTTGTTCTTGCTAAGAAGCTTGGTGCAACGATCAATCTGGATGATTTCACACATATTGACTTCCTTGAAAAGACAGCAGGAATTCCTGAGAAGATCTGCTGCAGATATAATCCGGGTGGAACCTTCTCTATTTCCACAACAATCATGGACAACCCCGGAGATGCCAAGTATGGCATGACCAAGGATCAGATCATTGAGGCGTATCGTATCCTGAAGGGCAAAGGTGTAAAGAGATTTGGAATGCATGCATTTCTTGCAAGCAATACAGTGACGAATGACTACTATCCGGTTCTTGCAAGAACCTTATTTGAGGTAGCGGTTGAGATTAAGGAAAAGACAGGCGTAAAGCTTGACTTTATCAATCTGTCAGGCGGCGTAGGTGTTCCGTATACACCGGATAAAGAGCCGAATGATATCCTTGCGATCGGCGAAGGCGTAAGAAAGGTATACGAGGAGATCCTGGTTCCTGCAGGAATGGGTGATGTAGCCCTTTACACAGAGCTTGGACGATTCATGTTGGCTCCTTATGGCCATTTGATCACAACAGCGATTCATGAGAAACATACACACAAGGAATATATCGGTGTAGATGCATGCGCAGTTAATCTGATGCGGCCTGCCATGTATGGTGCATATCACCATATTACAGTTCTTGGTAAAGAGAATGAACCATGCGACCACAAATACGATGTAACAGGTTCGCTGTGTGAGAATAATGATAAATTTGCGATTGATCGTATGCTTCCAAAGATCGATATGGGAGATATTCTGGTAATTCATGATACAGGTGCACATGGCTTTGCAATGGGATATAACTATAACGGCAAGCTGAAATCCGCAGAGGTTCTCCTCTGTGAAGACGGCAGTACCAAACTGATCCGCAGGGCAGAGACACCGGATGATTATTTTGCTACATTAGACGGCTTCTGGAATGTGGATCTGAACGAAAAATAAGTTCACCTGAGACGGTTGAGAATCGTTGTGCCGGGTTATAGAAAAAAGCAAAAAAAACAGCCATTTTGGAGAAATATTTGTTCCCAAAATGGCTGTTTTAGTTTATACTGAATTTTAGTCAGGCTTTTTCAGGTTCCGGGTAATCAATACCAAATGTGTCAACAGTTACGGAAGCCATTTTCTGTTCTTTTACAGGACGATCACCGTAAGTTGTTCGGGTTGTTGCAATCTTATTTACAACATCCATTCCTTCGATTACTTTGCCAAATGCAGCGTATGCACCGTCTAAATGAGGAGCGGCCTTGTGCATGATAAAAAACTGGGAACCTGCAGAATCCGGTCGCATGGAACGAGCCATGGAGAGAACACCTTCAGTGTGCTTCAGGTCGTTCTTGAAGCCATTCTGTGAGAATTCACCTTTAATGCTATAGTTTGGTCCGCCCATTCCGGTTCCTTCCGGGCATCCGCCCTGAATCATGAAACCATTGATGATACGGTGAAAGTTCAAACCATTGTAAAAGCCTTTTTTTACGAGTGAGATAAAGTTATTAACTGTATTAGGAGCAATGTCCGGGTACAGCTCAGCCTTTATAACATCACCGTTTTCCATTGTAATTGTTACTATTGGATTTGCCAAAATAAATCGCATCCTTTCATTTATGATGAGGCTATCATATCATTACAGGCTTTACAAAGTCAATGTTGGATGCATTGTTTTGGGTTGGGGTATATTTTTTATTGGGGAATAAAAAGTTACAAACAGAAAAAGGAGAAACGCAGAGTGAAGAACGGAAAAGGTATTAAGGTAATTATTGTATTGGTCGTCGTTATTGCCCTTGTTGTGATAGGCGGATTAAAGATTAAAAATGTCTATGATGGCTTTATGGATGAGTACAAGGGGACGGAGAGCGCATCGGGAACAGATGTAACGATCGAGATTCCGGAAGGAGCATCGTCAAAGAAGGTGGCAGCGATCCTGCATGACGCCGGACTGATCAAGTATGAATATGCATTTGTATTACGAGTGAAAGAATCAGAATACAGAGGACGGATCCAGCCCGGTACATTTACACTGAACACCGGAATGAGTACACTCGAGATGATAGAAGAACTTTGTTATGTAGAACCTGTCAAGGAAGTTGTTGATACACTGACGATACCGGAAGGATACAGTATCGAACAGATCGCAGCAAAATGTGAGGAGCAGGATATTTGCAGCTCGGAGGAATTCCTGAATGAAGTAAAGAACGGAAATCATCAGATCCCGTTCAGTACCGGAGACATGAATACAGATGGTGCGAAGTACGACCTTCAGGGATATCTGTTTCCGGCAACCTATGATATTTATGAAGATACGACTGCGGCAAGTCTGATTGATACGATGCTGGAAAAATTCCGGAGCGTTTATACCTCAGAATACAGTGCCAAGGCAGCAGATCTTGGATATACAGATTATCAGATCCTGATTATGGCATCAATCGTGGAACGTGAAGCAAAGATTGACAGTGAGAGACCGATCATTGCAGGTGTTATCTATAATCGTTTAAAGATCGATATGATGCTTCAGATGTGTCCGACGGTTCTGTACCCTCTGACAGACGGAATGTATGATAAGTCAGAGGTTACTTATGATGATCTGGAGATCGAATCACCATACAACACTTATAAAAATACCGGACTTCCGGTAGGACCGATCTGCAATCCGGGTCAGGCATCGATAGAGGCTGTATTATATCCGGATGAGAACGATTATCTGTATTATCATACCAGTGATGCCGGAGATGGAAGCCATATCTTCTCATCCACATATGATGAACATATTAATACGCAGTAATGTATTGGGCAGATTGCCGATTTCTTTTTAAAAAGACTTGCGATATATGGTGAAATTATATATACTTATAGAGTATGCATGAACAATGGGATAATTTGTTACCTTATATGCACAGCAGAACGTGTGATAGGAGGATTGTTTGATGAGAAAAGTGAATTTCAAAGTAAGAAATATAGGCTCTGAAAAGTATTTGTCTTATGTTTTGGATGATGAGACAGATCTGGACGAAGAGTTGCTTGATTACCTTGATGATAATAAAATTGCAGAACTCATTGATATCATTTATGAAGAAGATGATGAGAATGATTATCTTACATACAATATAACGGACAGAACAACAGTTGGAGCACTCCTTTCAGGCACGGTACATGCAGAGATGATGCTGGGTATAATCAGAGGGGTTGCATCAGGAATTATGAATATGCGTGATCTGGGAATCCCTGTTTCATATGTTATTCTGAATAAGGATTTTACATATGTAAATCCTGTAACGTTTGATGTAAAGATGATCTGTGTTCCGGTAGGATCGGATGTGGCAGCAAATGCGGAATTTAAGGCTTTTGTAAAAGGCCTGATTCTGAATGCAACATATGCGGACGATGAAGATTGTAATTATGTTGCTAAGCTTATAAATATGCTGAATGTAGAGAAGTTCACGATCAGGGGATTTGTCGGGCAATTGACAGAGTTAATGGAATCTGCAGGTATGCAGGTGGAAGAAGAATTTATGGATGTCGGTGATTCAGGTGTGGAAGTATCACAGTCAGTTGAAGTTCCACAGTCAGATACATCACTGGATGATCTTCCTGAGTTCAAGGATATTCTGTTTGACGACGATGATGACGGACTTGAGATGTACGATGAAGAACCTGCTGAGGAGAATACGATATTCAAGGATCTGGATCTGAATGAGAATACTGACAGTATCGGAAGCTCGGTAAATATGGATGTCTTTGATGAGAGCAATCTTGAGGAGCTTACTTTAGACGAAGATACAGAGATTGAAGACGATGAATCGGAAGAAATTGCAGAGGAGACGGAAGTTGCGGAAGAAGCTGCGGGTGAGATCAAAGCTGCAACAGAGATCAAGATAGAGACTCCTGAGGATGACGGAGAAGCAGAAGGTATGACAGAGATGCTGGCGTCCGAAGCTGAGGAGTCAGAACAAGCATTTGACATAAAGGAAGTTGCCCATACAGCAGAGGGTGTAACTGAGATTATGGCAGAAGAAAAGAAGAAGGAAGAAAAACCGGTTCTGATCGATACACAGGATCTTGATAATCTGATCGAGAATCCACCGGTAATAAAGAATATTAGAATCAATCGTGCTAAGATCATACAGAAGGCAGTAGATGAGACGGAAATAGATGAAGCAGTTGATAATCCGACAGAGCAGATCAGAGGCGCAGGTGATGTAGATGAGGCAGATGCAAAAGAACCTGAGACACTCACGACACCGGTTGTGCCTACGGAGAAGCCGGAGGAGGATAGTTCATCAACCGGAACCACAGTAGAGCTTACAGGTGGAATGAGTGTTATAAAGGATCAGACACCTGAGGAAGAGAAGAAGCCTGCACCGGGCATACCAAAGGCGATGCCGTATATTATTAGAGTAAACACGAAAGAACGTGTGATGGTTAACAAAGCGGTATTCAAGCTTGGTAAAGCAAATCGTGGTGTTGATTTCCGAATCGACGGAAATGGTGCGATCAGCAGAGTTCATGCGATCATTTATCAGAGAGATGATGGCTGCTACCTGAAAGACAACAAAGCAACCAATGCTACATTAGTAGATGGTGTGAAGCTTGAGGAAGGCCAGGAAGTAAAACTGAAGAATGATGCTATGATCACGATCGGCGGAGAAGATTTTATTTTCAAATTAAGTTAATAAATTTATCACCTCGGGGAGGGGTGAACACGAGCAGGTAGCAATACCTGCTTTTGGTGTATAACAAGATAGAATGGAGAAAAGGGTTATGAAGAAAAACAAAGTAATACTTACAAGAACCGGCGAGGAATATACATGCAAGTATCTGCTAGATGCTGCAGATGTTGTTGATACAAAAGTGGATATGGGTATGTCCGGAAGATTTCCACAGATCATTCCATATACACTTGAGGAAAAAGAAGGACAGAGAACATTTGTATATCAGATCGGTGAACGGATGCAGATGACAGAGTTTCTGAAAAAAGAGATCAATAAGAAACAGATGCTTACATTGTTGTATAATGTATTGTCTGCGCTTGAAACATTTGGAATGAATATGATATCCCTGAGCTATGTGGCTAAGGATATTCAGTATATATTTGTCAAGCCTGAGACATTGGAGGTTTCCTTTATCGTCGCTGCAGTTGATAAAGAGATAACAGATCTGAATGAAGTCCGGGATTTCGTAAAAGCTATTATCTGTGATGCAACTTATTTTGAGATGGATAGAGATAATTATGTTGCACGTTTAATTTCATTCACAAATCGCAGAGGAACATTTTCCATCAGTGATATGAAGAAGTATGTGGATAATCTGTTGCTTGATATGGGTATCCACATCGAAGAAGAGAAAAAACAGGAAGTAAAAGAAAATAAAACGGCAGCTGATAAGGTAAGTCGTGTCGGAGTCATGCAGAATCAGGCTAAGATGTCACAGCCGGTATCTCCGATGTCAAACGGTCAGCCAATGCCGGGACGTCCGATGCCGATGCCGAA
>NZ_QTMQ01000002.1:144050-301664 GCF_003604095.1 Clostridium sp. AF15-41 | reverse complement strand
TGATGTTCTGCATGCTTTCCAGATGAGAATCATCATGAAATCATTTGTCGTTGTTTGTTGCCGTCTTGAACAGCAACTCCGATATATTAACACATATCGTTAATATTTGTCAACAACTTTTTTCGATTATTTTCAATCTTTTTTTGTTGTTCAAGCTGTTCTCGCGACCAGCAAGTGATACTATACTAAATCTTTTCCAAGATGTCAACTATTATTTTCAAAAAAATGTCTTTTTTGTATATCCATGCCAAAAGTGAACTTTCATCGATCATTTTCATCACTTGCAACGCCCAGTTAAATGTTGAAAGAAGTGTTACAATCCCCATAAATATCCAGACAAACAGCAATGCCTGTCCTGCACCAAATAAAATTCCACCCGCTTTATTAATTCCTTTTACGATCGGAATATAACTTGCCACATCCAGAACGGTAATTAAAATATGAATACACAAAGATAAAATAAAAAATGTAAGCACATACGAAATGCCACGCATAACCATGGCAGTCAAGGTTTCGGCAATATAACCGCAGACATTGTTTACACCTGTTTCTAAATACTGCTCCCCGTTACAATTCTCTATCAGCCAGTCTCTGACTCCTGTCGGAAGATCAAGTTTATCGATCAGTTCAATTTCCTGATTCCTGGTGATTTCTTCCGTCTCCTGCGGAAGCTCAAATTTTTTTATTATGTTATTTTTAATGGTTTCATCTAATGCTGTCTGTTCACACAACAATTTGTTAACACCCGGATACAAAAGTGCAGTTAAGAATACTGCCAGCACAATTCCAATTGCACCGGCAGCACTCTTAAATAATCCAATCCTGTATCCACGTAACATAAACAGCAACATAAATGCCGCTATTCCCAGGACTAATAAATTCATTTGTTTTCCTTCTCATTCTTCATGGTAAGTTTTATAATCGTTGTTTCATTTTCAAATATTGCGATATATTCTAATTTATTGCCCGACGGAACAATATCGATCAAATTCTTTCGGAATGTCGTAGAAAACTTCTTTGCACCATTCAGATAGTAAATGCTGCAGTCGAATTCTCCCGCAATAATCAATTCATCTTCCGTTGCATATATTTTTGAAAATGTATTGTTATAGTCTGCCTCTGCGGTCAATTTACCGTTTGTATCATATATATAGATATGGTATCTTCCCGCGGTGGTATCTGCATTCGCAGATATATAGCCTACATAGTGGGAATTTGCAAATACACCTAACATCTCTCTGCCATCCAGACTTATCTCTGCTTTCTCACTCGGTTTTTCATTCATGGAATAGATCACGATTCTATCATCTCCAAAGCAGGCAATCGTGTCATTATCTATAAAATCTATATATGGAAAGATCGTATCATCAAAAGTAAAACCACCCATTAATCGGTCAGCATTCTCGTTTTGTCCTACCGAGCCAAAATTATATGCCGCAAGATAATCCGGTACTGTTGTTCCATCCACCTTTACATAACTGGTAAATAACTTCTGCCCATCGTCCGATACGGCAATATCAAGCGGATAACCACTATTTTCTATAGATGTCTTCATCTCGTAGATCTCTTTACTGTCTTTATCATATGCATTGATATAATTCTCATTTTCGCCTGACAGGATCACAACATATACTCCCTGTGAGGCAATATCAATATTTGTAATATCATAATTCAGTGTCTGGTTACTGACCTTTCCTGATTTATTAAATACATATACATCTCGTCCGTTCATATCGGCCACAGCCGCATAATCTCCATTTACAACAGCTTGAGGCATCTTCATTGCATAGCTGCAGTCCCAGACGGTATTTCCGGTGGCATCAATATATGCCACACCATCTTTGGTCACTTTTAATACATTATCACTGAACATGATGTAATCTGCAATATTATCTCCATTCGTTTCTACAGACGACACTACATTATATCCCTGATATTCTCTTGTGTTAATATATCTTCTTACAGATACAATCACAACCGCTGCAATTAAGACCACCAATATCACAATAAGAACTTTTACCCTTGCGGAAATCCCCGGTGTTACCTCTATCACATTGCTGTTCTCGTCATCTATCTGTTCTCTCTTCGCCGTCCGTTTTGTCTTTATATGTGCAAAAAGCTTTCTGCGGTTCTTTTTTTCTTCTATTTCCTTTGCCATATGTTACCTCTGTCACTTTATGGAATTTTCTTTCGTGGATAGTATAACATCTTTAGTTTACAGATGGAATAGCTATTTTTTCTCCCGGGTAGATAGTATCCCCTTCTTTTATTCCGTTGGCATTCATCAATGCATCTACATAATTGGGAGACTTGTACATTTTTAATGATATACTCATGAGCGTATCTCCTTCTTCAATTGTATAATACTCAACGGCTTCATTGGACATTGTTTCCTGTGTAGATACCTCTTCTGTTCCTGCGCCCGTGGTTTCTACGGTATTCTGCCCCATTTCCTCATTCTTCGTTCCGCTACTGTCTTTTTCCGTATTTTCATCTTTTGTCTCGATTTCAGAAGATACTGTCGAAGCAGCTTCTCTTCCATCTTCGGCATTCTCCTGCCCGACATCTTTTGTATAGACCGTCTGTTCCGTATTGCTGTTTGAAAATACCTGTACATCCGAATCATCATTTTGCAATTCCATCTTTCGTATCGTTGACTCTATATCTTTCATCTTATCATAGTTCCCCGATACAACAACTCCCATTGATAATGCAAATACAGCCGCAAAAGACGCAACCGCATATTTTACATAAGACTTACTTTTCTGATTTTTTTCTTTCTTTTGGGATTCTCCTCGCATTGCCTGAAAATTCTTTACAAGCTCTGCATCTTTTCGCAGCGTCGCCTGATCCTTGTCCTCAGTCGTCATGTTTTTGCGGCTGATAATATAATTCTGCATAGCTTCATTTCGAACATAATATATATAATATCCCCGTTGCCGCATCAAGTGATTTTTCTCACACACATAAAAAGCATCATCACATTCTAAGGAATCCATGACAAACAACACCTTATCCCTTCCCCTGAAATTCTCCAGATGCAGTCTTGTAATTTTTTCATTGATATCTGTGGAAAATCCCATGCGCGAAAGAAACCATCCGACGACTGACAGATTTTCAAAATATTTGTTGATCTCCGCATAAAGCCCGCTCCAAATATGATCATCAAATTTGATCTGATCCACATCAAATTCCAGATTCTGTGCCTCTACCGCTCCACTGATAAATAACGTCTCCGTATCACCATCTCTAAAGTACTCTCCAAGCAGGATAGCTCCCCGGGAGGTCGTATTACCCGGTTCTGCGATCTTACGCAGGAATGTCATTACATAATCTTCTATGTATATTTTCTTCTTATCCGGAGCATTTCCTATCTGTCTGATATTTTTCGGCATTTTGTAATGTATTTCATTTTTTCCGTTTTTCTCCGCTGTAGTCTTGTCATACACGATCTCTATCATGATTACACTCCCCCATAATTATTATTGGCTCCGGCTCATTCCGAAAGCACTCTTTTTAGATTTGTTCTGATAATAGCATTTGGGAAAGTCTGTACTTATCAAATTTTGTCAACATATATGGCAATCTATATTTTTTCTTTTTGAGTATTTCGACATTTTATTTTTCGGTTTTGTGTAAACTTTATCAATCCGGGTAATACTTTATAGTAAGATATACTTTTGGGAAGGTGTTTATGAATATCAGTAAGAAAGTAAAAAAACGGAAAACCGAATACTTCAATCCGGCCCGAAGCCATACCTGTCACGAGCTAGGTAACCGGATCGTAGAACTAATCCATGATATGGAAGGTTATGGCAAGGATATAATCGTAATCTGCATCGGAACAGACCGCGCTACCGGAGATGCACTTGGTCCTCTGGTCGGCGACTACATCCTTGCGCACGATACCGCCTATCAGGTTGCGGGAACACTGGAATATCCGGTTCACGCACTTAATATCCGTGATACGATCGACCATATCTACGAAGATTTTGACGATCCTTTTGTAATCGCCGTAGATGCATCTCTTGGCATGTCCAAAGATATGGGAATGGTTACGATCACGAACTCCCACCTGTTTCCGGGAAAAGGTGTAAACAAAAAACTTCCGGCAATAGGTGATATGTCTATTACCGGAATCGTTAATCTCTCCGGGAATGCCGGAGCAAATCTACTCCAGAATACCCGATTATATACAGTTAAACAGATGGCCGAATACATTGGAAGAGCACTCGTCTATGCCGATCATCATCTGTCATCTCCTTTATAAACTTTGATAGCCTCAGCTACTGTACTTGCTGATCCTTCTTCCATGATTGAGATCAGATCAGATAATTTTTCTTCTGTACAAAAGTCCTTTCCGAGATATGTTTCATATTTGTTCGTGATCATAAGCTCATATTCGGATATCTTCTTCTGCGTATCACTGAAATCATTTTCCAGTGTATCACGTTCGGATTTCAATCGATCCATTTTCTCTTTTCTACGTCCGGTGATCTCATCCGTAATCAACTGTTTGGTTTCTTTCTCGAAGGTACGAAGTGCATCCAGTTTTTCATCACTGATCACTCCACCCGCATCTTCTAACTCCTGAATCTTTTTATCATATTTACCCAGTCTGTAAATGCTCTCATCCTTATCCTTTGCAATTGAATTCTTGATCGCTTTTACAGCCTTCTCATTGGCTATGATCTTATCGCGGGTTCTTCTTCCCTCCCGGATCAAATCTCTATGTTTCACCTTTGTCAGATTAAATACAATGAAATAAATAATAAACTCAGTAATTATGATCAGTGCTGCAATCAGCACACACATTGCAGTATGGTTTCCTGTCTTGAACTTTGTATTCATTAAAATCGCAATCACTGCTGCCGGAATTCCTCCGCATGCAACCAAAAGAATTACAAGCAGCTCAAGAAATTCACTCATGCCTTTTGGGGAAAACAGGCAATAATACATCTTCGTATTACAAAAGGCCGGAACATGATTCTTTTTGAATAAAGTCTTGATAGCTGCATTCAGCTGACGATTCTCCTCCCGGATATCTGCCGTCTCCTTATTGATCCGATCTTCCATTCTCTGGCTTTTCTTTTTATCCTTCTTCGTCTGCACCTGACGGATCTTAGAATTATTTACATCGATCTGTCTGTCATAGCTTGCAGCGATCTGTTCTTTTCTTTTTTTTAATGTGGCACTGATCTCATCACCGGTTGCCCGTTCTTCCCGGACGATAGCCCGTTTATTCTTCTTCTGGAGCAGCTTGATCTCCTCCAGCTTATCTTTTAAATCTTCTAATTCGGAGATTGTATCACGCGCTTCGATCAGGTATTCCTGGTCTTCATCATATACGTTATCCGCAGCCATAGCTTTCCTCCTGTCTGTAAATGTGCACGCGCAAGCCTACACTTATATTTATTTTAACAAATAACACCTTATTAAACAACCCGAAGTTTTTTCTCTGTTTTTCTGAAATCTGTCACACTTTTTTCAAACAAAATTAAGAGAATGTAAATTGCAAACCCTGTCGACATCTTCTATAATAGATACAGGCACGAATAATAAACCATTGCCACTGATCACCAATAATACAAAGTTATATTTTACATAAAGGAGGATTTTCCCTGACCTATGAATATTTTATTTTTTCTGACTCCTAAGAGCGAGGTTGCATTTATAGAAAGCACATTTACTTTAAGACAGATTCTTGAAAAGATGGAGATCCATCGATATTCAGCAATCCCGATTCTGTCGGGCAACGGCGAATATGTCGGAACAATCACCGAGGGTGATATCCTCTGGTTCTGCAAGAAAAACGGATTGAACCATCTGTCCGAATCCGAAGATATCCGTTTGTCCGACATTCCGAAAAAATTCGAATATGCTTCCGTATCAATCAACTCAAATATGGAAGATCTGATCGCCCGTGCGATGGCACAGAACTTCGTTCCTGTAGTAGACGACCACAACAAATTCATCGGTATCGTAACCCGAAAAGATATCATCGGCTACTGCTATAAAAAGCTGAGCCAAACTTCATAGTCTTTTTTCAGAAAAATTAAAAAGCCATCCAACCGATACTATTATGTACCGGCTGAATGGCTTTTTGTTTATTATAACACGCCTGTTCTGTTGATTGCTGAGATTAAAGCATATACAGATGCATCAATAATATCATCCTTAATGCCTGCCCCCCAGGTAACTATTCCGTCTTTTCCTTCCAGACCTACATAAGCGACTGCCTGTGAGTTAGAGCCTACCTGTAATGCATGCTCCTCATAGCAGATGATCTTGAAGTCAATGTCAAAATGCTTCTTAATTGCATTACTGACAGCATCCAGACGACCATTTCCTTTACCATGATATACTTTCTTTTCGCCATATTTCATGATCGTGATCTCAGTTGAGATTCCATCTCCCTGAACGAAATGACACTCCAACATCCGAACAGGATTTTCTATATTGACATATGTACTCTGGAAAATATCCAAAACTTCGTTAGCGGATAATTCCTTATGTGCCTTATCAGATACATCTTTAACTGTATAACCAAGATCCTCACGGAATTTTGGTGGAAGGTCAAAACCGTACTTGGACTGGAGAATATAACCGATACCTCCCTTTCCTGACTGGCTGTTGATACGGATAACATCTCCATCATATTTTCTTCCGATATCCTCCGGATTCAGCGGAAGATATGGTACTGTCCACATACCATCTCCCTGATCCTTTCTGTACTTCATACCCTTTGCTATCGCATCCTGATGAGAACCTGAAAATGCTGCAAAGACTAATTTTCCCGTATACGGAGAACGCTCATATACATGCATATTTGTTACGCGTTCATATAATTCTGTCAGCTTTGGAATATCAGACAGATCAAGTTCAGGATCTACTCCATGTGTGAACATATTCATCGCAAGTGTGATGATATCTACATTACCGGTTCTCTCACCATTTCCAAATAAAGTTCCTTCGATTCTGTCTGCACCTGCAAGAATACCAAGCTCTGCATCTGCTACGCCACATCCACGGTCATTATGCGGATGTAAGGACAGGATAACATTTTCTCTGTCAATCAAATGTTCACTCATGTACTCAATCTGGCTTGCATATACATGCGGAAGTGACATTTCTACAGTTGCCGGAAGATTAATAATAACCTTACGATCCGGAGTAGGCTTCCATTCTTTGATAACTGCATTACA
Source organism: Clostridium sp. AF15-41 (assembly GCF_003604095.1). NCBI lineage: Bacteria > Bacillati > Bacillota > Clostridia > Eubacteriales > Clostridiaceae > Clostridium > Clostridium sp. AF15-41. Next base: position 294,459 of record NZ_QTMQ01000002.1, on the reverse strand, counting down.
TACGTCCAATGCATAGTCAATCTCTGTTCCGGTAAAGCTCTCCGGTGAATACTCAAACGGATAATTTACTCCGTGCTCTTCTGCCATCTGGTTCAACAATTTTGCCCCATCAACCGCAAGCTGTAAGATCTCTTCTTTTGATTTCTTAAATACCTGTGTTCTCTGTGCATAGGATGTCGAATTATACAGGTGAACGATCGCATGCTTTGCGCCGTCAATTGCTTCAAATGTTTTCTTAATGATATGCGGTCTTGCCTGTGTCAGCACCTGAATGGTTACATCATCCGGTATCATATTCTTCTCAATCAGGGTACGGCAGAACTCATATTCTGTTTCCGATGCTGCAGGGAAACCGATCTCGATCTCTTTGAAACCGATTCGTACAAGTTCCTTGAAGAACTCCAGTTTCTCATCCAGATTCATCGGAACAATCAGTGCCTGATTTCCATCTCTTAAATCTACACTACACCAGATCGGTGCCTTATCAACGTATTCCTTTTCTACCCATTTTGTAGACTTTTCCGGTGGCATATAATAGCCTCTTTTGTAATGCTCAAAATTCTTCATGTTTAACCTCCTGTTTCTGTTTTCTGTATAAGCTCCTGTAACGGCTTTTGTTCTCCGATTCATATATTACATAAAATATGGCAATAAAAAAACCTACATCTCATCACCTATAGAGACGTAAGTTATACGCGGTACCACTCTATTTCATACATGTTGTATGCTCTCGTTACAGATACAGATATGAATCTCTTATATCCTCCTGCTATAATGGTCAGGCTCCATCCCATCCTACTTCCTTTCAGCGGGCTACTCTGAGGCGAGTTCAAATCTGTTCCACTGCTGTCTCACACCAACCGACAACTCTCTGAATGCTTCATAGATTCTACTATTCCTCTTCATCGTATTATCTGTATCGACTTTAACACAGTGTCTCGCTGTCTGTCAACCCCATTTTTGCAGAAAAAATATGCACGCGGTAACTATTCTTCCTGTACCCGCGTGCAAAGGATTGTCATTCCTACCATACAATATGACGTTTGTTCTTCAAGAGACAACCGCCTGATGCGATCATCAATATACCGGATGCAAGTCCAAGCACCAGAACCACTACGCCTAATGCAATATTTATTGCGCCTGAAGTTTTCATTGTCTTATATGCTTTCTCCATTTTCAGCACCCCTTCTGCAAAAATTTCATTTGAAAAGATGATACCACAAAGTCTCTCACCTGACAATGTTTCAGAGTAAAATTACGCCTTAAAATTTACATTAAATATTGTTTATGTTACACTGTTTTTAAACGAACACATAGGATGCTCTTTTCATTTTCAGAATGCAGCATGTCGTCCCGAAATGAAAAACGTATCCTTTACACTATAGATAAGGAGTCTGAATTATGCCAGCTATTTCAAATGACTGGGCCCCGGAACTGAAGCCCGAATATAAAAAAGAATATTATAAAGAACTGTTTAATTTTGTCGGACATGAATATGCCACAAGAGAAATCTTTCCACCTGCCGATGATATATTCAATGCATTTCATCTGACACCATTGTCAAAGGTCAAATGTGTCATTATCGGTCAGGATCCCTACCATAATGTAGGTCAGGCGCATGGCCTGAGTTTCAGTGTAAAGCCGGGAGTCGATATCCCGCCTTCTCTTGCCAATATTTATCAGGAGCTTCACGATGACCTTGGCTGCTATATTCCAAATAATGGTTATCTCGTTAAATGGGCGGAGCAGGGTGTCCTTATGTTAAATGCTGTTCTGACCGTACGGGCACATCAGGCGAATTCTCATCAAGGGCATGGCTGGGAACAATTTACAGACGCCTGCATGGAGATCTTAAACCGTCAGGATCGCCCGATCGTATTCATCTTATGGGGCTCGTATGCGCAAAGAAAAGCTTCGATGTTAAACAATCCGAACCATCTGATCTTAAAAGCTCCGCATCCAAGTCCGTTATCGGTCTATCGTGGATTCTGGGGAAGCAAGCCCTTCAGCAAAACGAACAACTTCCTGATCGAGCACGGTGTTGAACCGATCGACTGGCAGATTGAAAACATATGACAATAAATCTGCCAAGCAAATAAGCAACGTGTCTGTATAAAGACAACGTTGCTTATTTATTTGGCAGATAAACAGATATGAGTAAGAAGGGCGAATAGCCCGGAGTGCGAATAGCTGTACGATTTCGAAAGTCCGACGGACGGAGAAATCGGTATTATTGAATTGTCTCCCGCTTCTTATCCAGTTCTGCCTGAACAACAGCAAGCTGTTCGATAATTTTATCTTTTAACATAGATATCTCGGAAGCATAGTCCTCTCCGAGATTGTCTTTTACCTGCTCTAACCGGTCAAGGATATCGGTATAGGTCTGATTTACTTTTCTCTGGATCCATTTGCGATTGGATACAAAAAGGATAGTTCTTAGATTATGCAGTCTGTCTGCAAGCTTGATCATGACCACCTGTGCCGGAGCGTGGTCAAATAGACGTTTTGAATAGTCGGAGAAGGTCTCTCCTTCGAGTTTACTTAATAAATATACATGATCCCTGATATCCGTACCAAAGATCTGTTCAATATCTTCAAATGTACAGTCCGTATCTTCTACCGTATCATGCAGTAATGCAGCTACAAGTACAGTTTCATCCTCTACATGACATTCGTCTCTTAATATATGATAAACGCCAAGAATATGTTCATCATAATACGGCACTTTGCCATCTCTGCCAAGACGCGTCTGTCCCTGATGACATCGCTTCGCAAATGCCATCGCAGTCTCAACACGATCTGCCTGACAACTGCCATCTTCTATATAAGAAACTGTTTCATCTCTGTCTGCTGTATTTGTAAAACCCTGCATGTTCTGCTCCATTCCATACCCTCGGGGCATTTTTTAGATATAACCGGACATGTACACCCGCACCTTGTGTCTGTTTCAGTATAACACAGCCGCACATATCTTTCCAGCGAATCTATTATTTTATACATACTTCATTTTTTCATTATCTGTTTTCAACCCTTTCATATTTTTCTATATTTTGTCTGTCTCCATGCTTGAATCCTGCCGGAATTTCGCATATACTAGATTCTGCTTTACCGTAATATTCAACTATATAATGTTTCAACCTGTCTGTATGAGTTGCAGTAAGCGGACTTGAACGCACAATATATATGTCATTGCACTATATTCGGTTATTCTCGTATCACAAGACCCGCATCAGAACACACATTATATACATGGTATTGCCTGTTACAGCAAACGAAACAAAACATGAAAGAGGTCTCACGATTATGGATATTATTTTGAAGATCAGTCAGGAACTTATGTGCCGACAGGAGCAGGTAGCCGCTGCCGTTAAACTGATAGATGAGGGAAACACTATCCCTTTTATTGCACGATACAGAAAAGAAGCCACCGGTTCTTTAAACGATGAGCAGCTTCGTACTCTGGATGAACGTCTTACTTACCTCAGAGGACTAGAAGAACGAAAAGAAAAGGTCATTGCAACGATCGAAGAACAAGGCATGCTGACCGAAGAACTGAAGCAGTCCATTCTGGCTGCCGAAACCCTGGTAGCTGTCGAGGATCTGTACCGCCCATATAAGCCAAAGAGAAAGACTCGTGCCACGATCGCACAGAGTAAGGGACTTACAGGGCTTGCAAATATCATCTCCCTGCAAATGACAAATAAGCCGATCACGGAAGAAGCCCTCGCCTATGTATCAGAAGAAAAAGAAGTTCACTCCCCGGAAGAAGCAATCGCAGGAGCTATGGACATTATCGCAGAATCCATTTCGGATAATGCAGAATATCGAACCGAGATACGAAACCGAACAATGGATAAGGGAGTTCTTATAACTACCGCAAAAGATCTGGAAGCAGAATCCGTATATGAAATGTATTATGATTTCAGCACTCCCGTCCGCAAAATGACCGGATATCGTACACTCGCCATTAATCGTGGTGAAAAGGAAAAATTTCTCTCCGTTAAGATCGACGCACCGGTCGACGAGATCATCGGTTATCTAATCCGTGAAGTGGTCGTACGAGATAATCCAAATACAAATGACATCTTAAAAGACGCAATTGCCGACAGCTACGAACGTCTGATCGCTCCATCCATCGAACGTGATATCCGAAGCAGTCTGACCGAAGATGCCGAAGATGGTGCGATCAAAGTATTCGGCAGTAATTTAAAACAGCTCTTAATGCAGCCACCGATCAACGGCCATGTCGTACTTGGCTGGGATCCTGCATTCCGTACCGGATGTAAGCTGGCAGTCGTTGATGCAACGGGAAAGGTACTCACTACGAAAGTCATCTACCCGACTGCTCCTCAGAATAAGGTGGAAGAATCAAAGAAGATCTTAAAGGATCTAATCAAAAAATATAACATCTCACTGATCTCTGTCGGGAACGGAACCGCTTCCCGTGAGTCCGAGGCGATCATTGCCGATCTTATCCATGAGCTGGATACAAAGGTTCAGTATGTGATCGTAAATGAAGCCGGAGCATCCGTCTACTCGGCAAGCAAGCTTGCAACAGAAGAATTTCCAAGCTTTGATGTCGGCCAGCGTAGCGCCGCTTCAATCGCGAGAAGACTTCAGGATCCACTTGCCGAGCTGGTTAAGATCGATCCGAAAGCAATCGGTGTCGGTCAGTATCAGCACGATATGAATCAGAAGAAATTGACAGAAGCATTAGATGCTGTCGTTGAGGATTCCGTAAACCAGGTAGGTGTTGATTTAAACACAGCTTCTGCTCCCCTGATGGAGCATATCTCGGGTATTACAAAAACACTGGCAAAGAATATCATAGAATACCGTGAAGCAAACGGTCGCTTTACAAATAGAAAAGAACTGTTAAAGGTTGCAAAGCTTGGTCCGAAAGCCTTTGAACAGTGTGCCGGATTTATGAGGATCTCAGGTGGTACAAATCCGCTTGATGCTACCTCTGTCCATCCGGAAAGCTACGAGATTGCCGAAACACTGATCCAGCATCTCGGTTATTCCATGGATGATCTTGCATCCGGTCAGTTAAAGGGCATTACAAAAGCAGCCGGTGATATCAAAGCACTCGCAAAGGAACTGGGTGTCGGAACAGTAACCGTCACCGACCTTGTAAAAGAGCTGGAAAAACCTGCAAGAGATCCTCGAAGTGAAATGCCACAGCCGATCCTGCGTGGGGACATCCTTGAAATGAAGGACTTAAAGGAAGGCATGATCTTAAAGGGCACAGTCCGTAATGTAATCGACTTCGGTGCATTTGTAGATATCGGTGTTCATCAGGACGGTCTGGTTCATATCTCTCAGATGTCGGATAAATTCATCAAGCACCCATTGGATGTTGTAAGTGTCGGTGATATCGTAACAGTTAAGGTTATGGGCGTGGATCTTGCAAAGAAACGAATCCAGCTCACTATGAAAGGGATTGAAGGGTAAGTCGTTTTATCAAACAGCAACTCTCTCGGAATGAATTTTTATATCTTTAACAATTCTATTTTTATATCAACATGCCGCAATTCATCAGCAAGCTTCATCATAGAATCTTGCCGGAATATGCGGCATGTTTAATGTATCTGCAACACGTATAATTCCTTATGTTTTTCGTCATTTTGACGATAATCTTTCAGTACCGAAACAGCATATGTATATGGTATAATTTATATAAGCACATCAAGCGAATGATGTGTCGGAATTTAGGGTTATGGAGCCGTATATACAGGCATAAAGTTTATCTTTTATATTCAGCCTTTAACCGGTGGACTACATCTTGTAAATGACGCACTTCATTTTCTATTCGATGCATATGTCTTTTTCGTAAATACTCCTGTGCCAACTCGCCTTCGGCTCAAACAGGCACCCGTATTTACTGACAATATGCATCTCATTACGAAAGCCTCGTGTATGTCATATTACAAGATATAGTCCACCAGTCACAGGCTGAACATAAAAATAAATCAAATATAAACTGTGTATATCGGACAAAGAAAGGAGTTGAAGGTTATGAACAAAAAGATTATCAGTCTCATACTCATGTTTGTTATGATCGGGGAGCTCATGTTTACAAGCATGCCGGCAGCAAAAGCCAGTGGCTATCTTGAAATAAAGGCAACCGCTACATCGATGACCTCGGTAAAAATAACATGGAAAGCACAAAAAGGAGTTACTCAGTATAAAATCTATCGTGCCACAGAAAACAAAAACGGAAATGTCGGCAAATATAAGGTGGTAGCAACCATATCCGGCAAGAAAAAAAGTTACACCGACAAGAAATTAAAAACAGAGAAAACTTACAGCTACATGGTTCGTGGCTATAAGAATAAAAAATGTGTAATTAAAACCGGAGTTCCAGAATCTGCCTATACCGGACTGACATGTTCATTTGACGAATACCAGTTTGCAGAAGCCCCAAGAAGCCCAAAGTCGATCACGCTGAAATTATACAGTTCAGGCGGCGTACTTCCAACCGGATATGAAATCTACCGGAAAGAAATGGGAATCTCAGGTTACAAAAAAATCGCAACAACCAAAAAAAGTGTAACCAGCCTGAGCTATAAAGACAAAACCGTAAAAGCGGGTAAGACATATCGCTACAAGGTCAGAACTTATCTTAAGGTCGGCAAGAAGAAATATTACAGTGCTTTTACGGACTACGAACAGATATCTGCAACAAACCGAAGCGGTAAATATACGTTCAAATTTGACAACAGTGTAAAATGTGCTGATAACGAAACAGTATATAAGATTACCAGCAAAGCCTATAATGACACATTAAAATTATATGACAATGCTGTACTGACGATTGAGTTGGACGATGGTTCGACCATTGAAACAGGTGTTGATATCATTTCCTATCGCAAGGGTGATGGCACATGGAAGAAATACAAAAGCAACCAGAGCCTGACTCTTAAGGCAAATGAAACACTCCGGCTCAAGGTTCGTGCTACACAAGATGTAAAGATTAAGAATCTCAAAAATGTACAGTCCTATGAACTGAATATGGATGTTACTTATAGTAAAATAAGCAGTTTTCTCTGGGCTTACCCTTATGCCGGTACAGCTAAGACTGTTATGAATTCAGAAGCGATTCATTAAATAACCGCATAATATAAAGTACCTCTGCTCCATGGTGGTTATATGATACAAGACAGAATTTCTGAAATGTATTGCATATGAAACTACTGTGGGGTGGAGGTGTTGTTTTTTTGCCGACATTTTCTTGTTCAGTTCGATAAAATTATATGCTATACTTATTTTGTTCTGGTTAAACGAGGTGATCATGAGAAATATATTTTTTGTAGATAGTGAGAACGTCGGTGATTCCTGGATACAACTATTTGATTATCTGAATGACGATGACTGTATCCTTGTATTCTACACCGATAAATCTCCTAACATGTCCTATGCAAATGTTGTCGCATTGAAACAGTCCCCTTTTGAACCTGAGTTCATCCTCTGTGAAAACGGAACTGATAATGCCTTAGATTTTCAACTTGTAACCTACCTTGGTTCGTATACAGTTAAAAATCCGGACGACAACCTCATCATTGTTTCAAAAGATAAAGGTTTTGACAGCGTGGTACATTTCTGGACGGAACGCGGATACCATGTATGCCGCAAGGCTCCCTCCATTTTCCACACACTGGCAAATGAACTATCTGTACAAAAGCCAATGCTTCCTGCAATTCCAGCTTTTACTGCAGTACCGGAAAGTATTGATGATTCAGTAATAAAGGCAGAAAATCCAAAGCCGGACGTGATCGTAGAAGCCACTCCCGCTGCGAATCCTGTCAAAATTGCTGTTTCTGCTAAGATTGATAAACAGGCTGCTATTCCAGAAGCTGTATCTACGCCGCTGTATGATAAGGAACAGGTCGATACATTACTTTCCTGTGTCGGGAAAAGTAATCTATCCGCCATCCACAACATACTTATATCAATCTACGGTCAGGAAAAAGGAAGTTATATCTATGGTATAGTAAAGAGTTCATCCTACGAGATACCAAAGGTCAACTGGCAAAAGAAAACAAAATACCGAAAATTCTTATCGATTGTTTACTCTAATGCCGGTATTGCTCTCACTGATGATTTCTATAAAAAACTATACCCGCATAAAGCAAACCTTCGGGAAATTCACAACCTCTTCGTGACCAAATATGGTCAGGAAAAGGGTACCGAATACTATCGCTACTATAAATCGCATGCAGAATTTCTGCAGAAGACATTCTAGCATGTAACAAAAAGGAACCAGAACAAAGCTCTCCCCACCACAGAATCCGAATAGCATATAGGGGATGTGGTAAGTAAGGCTGTGGTGGGGGGGGAGGTATGTACATGTGCTACTACTTTTCGGTCTCAGTGTTACGTTTGTATTTGTATCTATATGGTCTTATTAAATTCTCATATAATTTATAACTGCATATATCTATATAGCTTACTTCTTGTTCTTTTATGGTTGTATAGCAAATCAGTCTGGGATTCTCCTTTATATAGCACTGCTTCTCAAAATCCCATTCACATATAAACACCTTTTCAAATGGTGATTTCTCTATAACCCTAAGAAAATAATCCGTAACACCGTTTCTTTCTTTTGTTTTTAACAGATGTTCCATACAATCAAATTCATCATCTAAAACAAATATAAACAAGTCCGTATCCCCTTTAGGATGTAATTTTTCCTTTTTCTTTATTCCCGCAATAATATTATCTATATCAGCTTCTATCACTGGTATATCCGATTTAAATTCTGAGGGCTGCCCATCTTTGTAATTAAAACTTTTCGCAAGAAGTCGTTTATCTTTATCGAATTGACATTTTCCTTCTTCTGTAAATGAACCATCGATATTTCTTTCATAATCCAATGCAATAAAACGCATTTGCGCTTCACTTATTTCCTGTAATTTCTCCGTTTTCTCTCTAATAGATAATCTATCAAATTGTGTTGGAGATTTTGCTATTTTATTATTATGTTGCGTATGTGTTACTTCTAAATAATTTCCTCCTTGAAATTTTAGATCAGGCATACTCTTACTTGAATTATCATCATAATATTGATTGTCAAATATATAGCCTTTTAATTGTAAAATCTCCTTCGCTTCCTGTTCTCCTTGTTTCATTTTATTTTTTCCCCTTTTATGTTAATTATATTTTCTTTGTTATCATTCCACACTATATATCTATTAAAACTGATATTTGTTATTGTATTTACAGCTACGTTATAAATTCACATTCCACCATGTATCTATTAAAACCTGGATCTGTTCCTTTGTGGCATCTGATAATGTCTTATTCACATTCCACCATGCATCTATTAAAACTTGACGAACGTATAGAAGAATTAGTAGAAAAGAAATTCACATTCCACCATGTATCTATTAAAACGAACTATACCATGCTTGATAACTTAAAGCTTGGTTAATTCACATTCCACCATGTATCTATTAAAACAGATCAGCCGCGCGAAGATATTACTATTTTTGTCAATTCACATTCCACCATGTATCTATTAAAACAAAAAACGCTTGACGATGAGTGAAGTATATCACTTGAATTCACATTCCACCATGTATCTATTAAAACGAATAGCATGTCAGGTGATGAATCTATTGAAGTAATTCACATTCCACCATGTATCTATTAAAACTCCACCATACAACACTTTTCCAGCTACTTTTATTTGATTCACATTCCACCATGTATCTATTAAAACGATTCACCGAGTGCAGGTTCAGAATAGATTTTACCGCATTCACATTCCACCATGTATCTATTAAAACTCATTGTATTTGCTGTTTTGCTCATTCTATATCCGATTCACATTCCACCATGTATCTATTAAAACTTCAACTTGTGATACTTCTATTGATCTCTCTTTATGATTCACATTCCACCATGTATCTATTAAAACTATAAATTCAAAATCTATAATATTTGTTTACTTTTGAATTCACATTCCACCATGTATCTATTAAAACCCGTTGCAAGTTCTTCGATCTCATATACATCGTAATTCACATTCCACCATGTATCTATTAAAACGATACGGTCAGCCAGTACGGGTGTATCACGCAACTTATTCACATTCCACCATGTATCTATTAAAACCTGGCCTTTCTTAAGTACACCACCTTCTGCAAGCTGATTCACATTCCACCATGTATCTATTAAAACTAAATACGACATTGTGACCGGGGAAACAGAAGAAAATTCACATTCCACCATGTATCTATTAAAACGCTTGATGTTATGTCAACAGTTGTAACCACTATTGTATTCACATTCCACCATGTATCTATTAAAACTCGGATGTATCTGTAAAAGATATTGTTGATTCAAAATTCACATTCCACCATGTATCTATTAAAACCAAGCTTACAATATCGTTTAAGCTTGAAACGATCTAATTCACATTCCACCATGTATCTATTAAAACGGTTGTAAAACGGTATCTGCAAGTGAAATAAAAGTATTCACATTCCACCATGTATCTATTAAAACGAGCAAAAGAAGCGTTGGAGAACGCAAAAGACGCATATTCACATTCCACCATGTATCTATTAAAACTCATATGTAAAGATAGATGATACAAAGGATGAAAAATTCACATTCCACCATGTATCTATTAAAACTCAGATGCGGAGTATAACAATCTTTTAGCCGCAAAATTCACATTCCACCATGTATCTATTAAAACTAGTAACGCGTTCGGTTGCTACAATTCCGAAGTCGTTATTCACATTCCACCATGTATCTATTAAAACAGATGATTTTTACAATGAAATAAAAAAGATTAAACAATTCACATTCCACCATGTATCTATTAAAACTTATACGCAAGTCATCTAATTACAAAAACGGCAACGATTCACATTCCACCATGTATCTATTAAAACAGAGATAAACAATCTAAAAAAGCAATACACGACGAATTCACATTCCACCATGTATCTATTAAAACTCATACAATCCGTGTTTATACCATCTGTAATAATAATTCACATTCCACCATGTATCTATTAAAACCAAATCCATTTGTGGTTTGACACATTGCACGAAGTCTATTCACATTCCACCATGTATCTATTAAAACGAGTTTAAACTTTATCCCGCTGCATTAAAAATCCAATTCACATTCCACCATGTATCTATTAAAACGTTGACTGCGGAAGCGTAAGTTTGAGCGAAAAATTATTCACATTCCACCATGTATCTATTAAAACTTTCGGGTGTAATATATATACATAAGGTAAAGAAATTCACATTCCACCATGTATCTATTAAAACCGATAATTTCCTTAAGTGTGTTTCCAAATCCTGTATTCACATTCCACCATGTATCTATTAAAACACGATCTATCGAATATATATAAGCGTCTTCTTTTTCATTCACATTCCACCATGTATCTATTAAAACTATAATACACCATGTAATTAAAAGAATTAGTCCTACATTCACATTCCACCATGTATCTATTAAAACCGATGTACTAAAGGCTAAGTATAGAGAGCTCTTTAATTCACATTCCACCATGTATCTATTAAAACCAAAGACACTCGCTTTACAGTTAGGCGCGTATATTCATTCACATTCCACCATGTATCTATTAAAACTCGGACGCAATATCACAGTTGAGTATTCAGAATCAATTCACATTCCACCATGTATCTATTAAAACTGTTTTGGATTTTCGTAGTGGTAATTCTGTACGTGAATTCACATTCCACCATGTATCTATTAAAACTTTCCTCCTTAAAATATAAAAACGCATTGAGATTGTAATTCACATTCCACCATGTATCTATTAAAACCAGCATATAAAAAAGCAATATTTTACAATGCTTTCACATCCTCTTTTTGTCGACCTTGCTTCAATAATCGGACTACACATTCTATTTTTAAATAGTATATTCCTTTTTTCTATATTTTTTCCCATTGTCGACCGGCGGCAGATTTTACAATATTTATGGTCGACAATTTCAAATAAAGAAACTGGCTTTGTCATCTTCCTTACCCCAGAACTCTTTATTCAACCATTTTTCCTGCCTGCTTTTAAATATAATAACGGAATCCAATTCATGATCAATATATTCATCCAGCTCCTGTTTCAGCTTCACAAGTTGTACTTTTGTGATATCTCCCTCAAAAACAGAATTTTGTATATGGGATAAATACCTTTTACAAATCTTAAAAATATGATTCCATCGTTTTTGTCCATTATTTTCTTTATTTATGTCATATACTAATACTACATACATATTTCACCACCATATTCTGAATCCTTCATATTCTTTTTCCCCAATCAGATGCTTGATCAGCTTGTATAACTCTAAACGCATCAGATACTGATATGTAACGGGGCGACCTAAATCTTTATGCATAATTGTCTGCTGTAATTTTTTCTCCAACTCCTGTGCAATCAATCTGGATGCATCCCTATTCAAGTGCAAATAATTCAGCTCCTTCGTAAAACTTTTTTCGGTTATCTGATTACGGTTTAATAATGAAAAAAGAAGTCGATCTCCTATCAACGGTTTGAAAATTTCTGCCACATCCAGACATAGAGAAAATCTTCTAACACCAGGTTCATGGAGATAACTTATCGTAGGATTCAATTGTGTATGATATACCTCACTAAGAACCTTTGAATAAATCAACGAATTAACAAAAGAAATCAACGAATTAATCATGTTATCAGGCGGATGCATAACTCTTTTATCAAACTCTATTTCCTGATCAATGATAACATTCCATGTAGCATAATAATGCCTTCTTATATTTCCCTCTATTCCCATTAGCTCTTGGATCGTTGATGTTTTTGGTAATTCTTTTCTCAACGAATCAATTTCTGACATATAGAAAGATACATCCTTGCCTCGTCCGTTATAATACCGGAGATTTCGGTAAATATTATCGGCAGCCGCTTCTATAAATTTTTTTGCAATGGTCAATCTCTTTCCATAATCTGTATAATGTTCAACCTGTTTTACCAATAATTGACCTGCCAGCAGCTTTTCTTTTGGATAAAAGCTACCTGTATAAAAATTATAATAATTGAAGAAATGTATCGGGATTCCATATTGAGAAATGTAACTCAAAAATGTTGTATTAAATGACATCTCTGACATGACATAAATATCATCAATTCGTTCAATCGGAATATCTCTTTTTTCTCCACCTGAAGATATAAATTGAAGTGTATTATCTTTTCTTTTTAAATCTCCACTATTGTAAATATAAAAACTTTGTCCCATTATCCCTCCATGTTAGATAAAACACAAATCATGATATGCGCACTTCCCACATATTTTTTGTTTTTCAAATGCTGGTGGTTGTTCCTGCATTTTTAACTTTTCTATATCTGCAATTATCTTCTGCAACTGTACTTCATCATCCTCTGACAGTTCTACAACAATATTTTTTTTGATCATAGGATAATCAATCTTTGCCGTTAAGCCCTTAACTCCACGTTGTTTCAAATAATATAGATAATATTTTACCTGCCAGATTCCTGCCTCTTCTATTGCTTTACTCTTTTTTATCTCATGTAATTCCTGATGCTCTTTTATAAAATCAATATTTATTACATTATCGATATTAATGTGTTTATCATCACGCCGGTAACTGTTCTCATCAAGTAGTTTACCCAACATAACATTTTCATTATCGGATTCCATGTTTATTTCATTTATGAAATACCATAATTTTCTTTTACACACAAAATAATAATAAATCATTACACCAGTAACTCGATTTTCCACAATTCCTCCTTATATAAAATTCCACTCATCATCATACTTCGTTAACGATAAGCCCATACCCCGTCCTGTCATTTCATCAAAATCATATAATAAGCATGTCCTGTGAATATCTAATCTGTCATTTATACAATTCAAATCCACACCATCTAATTTTCTCCGATCCGAATACAGATTCAGATTAAGAGTTATATCTGCCAGTTTTGCTTTCAATATCCTTCGTATATTACTGTCAACATATGGTGTATCTAAAACACTCGTTATTGCCTCTATCAGATACTGATTTTCCTGATATATTCTATCTGGAATTACTGTAATACTTTTTATTCCACGAAAATCCTCATCGATATCTTTCTTAGATGTATAATCTAACGGCTGCAACGATTTAAATTTAGCCAGATTTCTTTTTATCATTTGGAAGTATGCCGTATTCTTTAATGCGTCTACATCATAAACTTCATTCATATACTGAACTTTATCTTTTTCGGAAAAAAGCTTTCCATTATATGCCTCTAATAATTGTACAGATCTATCATATATATCACTGTCATATATTCCTTTTCCATTCTTCATACATCCTGAATAATTAACATAAATTAATACATTTGCATCGGTTATATCCTTTTTCCCTGCTCTATTACACCGTCCCATTCTTTGCAATAAGCTATCAGCCGTACACATCTCCGTATAAAGAACATCAAAATCAATATCAAGACTTGCTTCTACGATCTGTGTTGTTACCCATATACCTGTCATCTCATCATTACTGGAAAAATCCATTATCATCTTTTCCAACTGATCCCGATGTTTTCGAATATATCTGGAATGAAGCAGGAATACCTCATCTGTTCTTTGGGATAATTCTTCATATACCTTCTGTGCCTTTGATACTGTATTGCATATAACGAGAACTTTTTTCTTGTATCCATCTTCCGCAATTCTGTCAAAATCAAATTCTTCATGAAATAATGCGATCTTATGTCTGTCTGTTCCCATTGTAGCGGAAAAATCTATAAAAATATAATCTCTATCCTTTATCAACCGATATTTTCGCATAAAAAATTCTAAAACCGGCGGAAATGTTGCTGTTATGATTGCGAATTTTCCTTCCATTTGTTTTAGTTCTGACAAGCCGTAAATTAATGCTGCTACTATCTTAGGAGAATATGACTGAATCTCATCTATAATTAATTTTGAATATTTCAGTGTCGCTGCAAAAATCTCAGTGCCCGGGGCTTTATAAACAAATTTAAATAATTGATCTACCGTGCAGACAGTAAGCGGATACGAGAACAATTTTGCCTGCTCATATCTGGTATTCCCATCTGTAAATTGCCCATCTGTTCCATCAAAATAACTGCTTAGGCTATCAGAATGAAGCAATGCTACATCCTTATACATATACCTGTCCTTTATTCTGCTATATATGGCATTAGAAGAAACTTTTAACGGTAATGTATAAAAACCTTTCTCGCCATTTGCCCATAATAAAGCTGCCTCTGTTTTTCCTGATCCAGTAGGTGCTATAACTACAACATTATCATCACTATGTTCCTGCATAAAAACCTGCAACTCACGCAATGAATTTGAAAAGTAATCGCGAATCGTGCTGCATAATTTTTTCTCAGCAATGTCACTGTGTAATTCTGCTTCTTCATATCCTGCACTTACCGTCCAGTCAAACTTATTCAACAAGCCCTTTATCAACATATATTCACACCATGTTTGCTCATCTACACTTCTCAATTTCATTGTAGGATTATTCGAATACAACAGTTGATTACGATTTGCGGCAGAAAATTTCACATCTTCCTTTCCCAAATATTCCTGCAAATATTTTTTATACCATTTATCGTAATAGTCATAAAAATCCTTATCAGAAAAACTATCCTTCCGATCATGATGATAATAGACTGCTGTCAATAACACAGAAAAGTCATCGCCTGTACATTCTGGTATTTCCTGCTTAACCTGTTTCTCTGATAAACTAAGTGCACTAAGAAAACCATGTGGTATCTGCCTTTCAGCCATCCTTGTAAGTTGAGGATTGACAATTGTCTGGAAAATATAATTAGCTTTTCCAAGGTCATGCACTCGGCATGCCTCTAAAACCAGATTCTTTTCCTTTTCTGTAAAATACATATCAAAAATCTCAAAGAATTTTCCTGCACAGTTAACAATATCCTTCTCATGTTCTCTTAAAGTTTTTTGCTCCTGAACAGTTTGCTGTTTCAAAGAATCCAAGTAAGAAATGATCATCTTCGACTCATTTTCATTCAATTTATCCATCTGGCTGTCCAAAAGATAAATCAATATGTTTCTGATGTCATTTACATTTTTAACTTCCTTCTTGGTGTCATTTGACTTTGCATAATATTCCATATCGTATTGTCAATCCCTCTCTTATCTTGTTATGCGAACGCAACAACATCCCCATAGGTATCGATATATGCATTCACTACCGAAGTATCCTTCGGCATATAATGCGCTTTTATCTTTCCACCATCCGGTTTCCATCTGCGATATCCCTGCGGTGTTATCTCGTATTCCTTTGTTAACATGTAAGTCGTGCTTGTACGTCGTCCAATATCCAGTTCTGATTGAAATGGAATATAGATATTATTTCGAATCGTTGCTGATTCAACTTTCTGTAATTCAACAATTTCTACATTTTGAATATCCAGCAAATCTTCATACCGCCCTAATGATGGATAAATAATCGGACACTTCAGTGCCTGATAAATCTTATCAAAATCTTCCTCCTCAGGTATAATATGTAAAACCATCCGATTATCACAGATCAGTTCTACATGTGCAATCCCCTTAAACACACCATAATCTTTGTCTTCACCTTTGATACAGAGCTGATGTCTGCCTTCTTCATACTTTGTATCGAATTTGAATGAATATCTTGTATACAATTCTGATACAGAACCTGCGTTTTCTCCCTGGATACTTACCTGCATCTTGTGATAACTGTCAAATCCACTAATTGCGTGAATCATACCAATAACAGTTGAATATGGTGGCAACGGATAAGATTCTTTTATAATGAAACTACTTGGTTTTCTGTAGTTCGCAAGGTTTTGAAAACAATCAATTCTAATTGCTCGCTCCATAATATTCATCAACTTCCTTTTTCAACTGTTTAAATACATCTGCAACTGTCTTTGTGTTCAATGTATCTTTTAATTCTGCATCATTCTGGAAAATACCTGTCACAACTCCAACACTGGTATTGTTCTTTATATCCTCATCACTTTCAATAATCTCTCCAAGCATCTTCGTGTTTATGGCTCCATTTTCCAAAGATACTCTATTTTCAAAGAACGGATTTTTTCTTATATATCGACCACCGATTGCAAATACAGGACTAAGATTCTCTCTTCTTCCCTTTATATCACGATATAAATACTGGATCGTATCAAGAAATTTTTTTACTCGATCTGCTTTTTCTTCTGCAGATATCTCAAGATCTCCATCCACACCAATACGATCAAGATCTATAGTGATCGTATATGAGTAGAATGACTTCTGTATCTCACTCTGTGCGATCGCATTATCAAGATCCTGGCGTCTTGCCAATCCAATATTGGTTAAAAATTCCAAATCGCTCTGATAAGGCTCTAATGATACCGCATTACTCAGTCGAACAACTGCACTTCTGGTATCAGCTCCGCCTTTTTTATCCTCTCCTTTTGCACTGGTCTTCATATAACCAAAAAAGTCAATTTCCGGATAATCTTTTATATTAGCAGTTGGTGCAAACTGAACGACTCCACTCTTTCCATCAACAGGTGTTGTATCCCATCCTAACTGCTGAATAATATTGTATCTCAATGCCTGTCTTGATATATAAGAATATTGCTCATATGTTCCTCGTGATAATTTTTTGAGTGTAGTAATATTACCTACGCCCTCTCCATAATTTGCACTTTCTGCAAGAAATACCATTGTAAGTGTTAAACCATTCCTAATCATTAACCTTTTCCTCCTTTTTTTCATAATGACTTCCTTCTAATCCCATAAGGAATGCATATCCATACTCTCTAAACTTCTCCCGATTATCCAGACACTCTATGAATGCATCCGGAACTGTCAGATTTACAGAACAATAGATACGCATTATAATTTCCATAAAATGGGAAACATCTCCAACTGCAACTGCATTCAGTAATCGATATACCGTACCTCTGATTCTTGAATCATCACTTGTGCCTTTCGCTGCTAACAGTTTATTTCTTAATTCATATCCACACTCTCTAACTTTGTATCGATTCACTATTGCACCTCCTATCTTATTCTTATCTTCATTATCTTTCTTCAATAAACTTACACGAATCTGAATATCATATACCCAATAAGCATCTACCAAATATGTCTTTACATCCATAGACTGCCTTAACAAGATATTTAATAATGGATATTGATTTCTATACCGAAGAATATTCAATATAACTGTTTCATGTATATTTATGTATTCAGTCCCCTTTTTTATATATGGGTATTTACTTAATACATCAAGTCCAGCCCTTACTTTCTCATCATTTAATATTGCAAGGATATTTTTATTGATAATATCAAATGTATAACGTTCGCTTTCATCCCTGCCTCTGGTTATGATCTGAATATTACCTAGTTCTTCCGTCTTCATCTTCAATAACAGATTCAATGTTCTGGAAATCCATGAAGTATATCGTTCTCCATCTTCTCTTTCCACATCCTGCATAATGCCATCCTTACGATTTACCTCTAATAATTCCTGAATGTTCTGATCCGTATTAATAAACAGGAATCGATTTCCCATCAGATAAAAACCAAGAGGAGATAATGCATATACAAATGCACACACCGGACATAAGAAAGCATCTACTTTACAATTCCAGAAAGCTGATTGTTTTCTTGCCAGATCATCTGCCTGATCCTTCATAAATGCAAGTGATACTTTCGTCTTCGAATCAATCATTGCACTACAATCAATGCATATCTCCTTTGCCTTCTTTTGATCAATTGCTATATAAGTCCGAAATGGTTCTGAAAAATCATTTTCAAAAACCTCTCGCATATTTTTCGCTGCATTTGCACGTAATAGAAAACATTTTCCATCCCAGAAACGATTGATGTAATTATATATGGCACTCTTCATGATCAAGGTTTCTGCACAAATGGGCTGAATAAGAAATTCATGTAACTGAACCAATCGATCCCGCAACAGTTCCGGTTCCATAGATTCTTTCAGTTTTACCGCCTTAAGCATCTCATATGCTTCTGTGGTATCAACCTCATCCTTTATACTGGCAATGCCCGATTTATAACTGTTAGACAAAAGTTTATCGTTAATGAATTTGATATCATCTTTCCACTTTTTACCATCCCATTCCGGCAAATCCAGTACAGCTAACAAATTCTTAATCTTATCCAATATTGTTTGATATACACTATGTGACCTGTAATATGTCGTGATCCCACGAAAGTATAAATCCGTCCAGTCCGTTTCCTGACAGAAATCTGTATCAAGCCATAATTGCTGATTATCTTCCGTATAGCCATAATCCAAATCTTCCGATGCAGCAGCAATTTCGTCCAGTATATAATGCATACCTACGATTCCCGCATTTTTCAGAAAATCACCCATTGGTATATAGATTCTACCCAACTTATAATCCTCCTTTCTTCTAACCTAATACTTCAAACTTTCCATTTCCTGTCGACCTGCGTACTCCAATTCCGGATCTCTGCAGAACATTTAATAAAGCAACAGAGCCTTTTAATTTGAAAATACCAAGCGAAGCATCTGTATTTCTTCCAAACACTGGTATTATAACCTTTTTTCCTTTGATCGCCTGAATAGAAAAATCATCTGTCTCAACCGGAATATTCATTCTTTGAATAAAGATCTTAACATTCTCTTTCACAACGTCTGAAAACTCATCCTTATCAAACGTATAATAACTGTCTGAATTGGTATCATTATCATGGTATCTTGCCAGTAATGGGCTCTGCATTTTTATGATGATTTCATCATCTGTGATATCATTTATATTCTGAATATACACAGATATTAATTGCATGGAATTCTTGTTCATCGAATAATGCCGAAATTTCATAGTCTGAAACGCATTAAACAAATATAAAAATTCCTTATCATCAGCATCTGTAAAAAATACCATGAATTCGTTCTTATCAAGAAGTATCTTATCGTCTGTAAACTTAGCACCGGGAAGATAATACGAATATGTAAACGCCTTCATGATTGATCTGCTCTTATCATATAAACGCTGATACAAATCTTCGGAAATATTCTTCGTCGCAGCCTTTAAAAAACTTGTAAACAAACGATCCATCTCCTTCGGAAGAAAAGGAAATTCCAATTTAAAACGCAGTTTAATCTGATACATTTTTTCACCTCCTTGTTAATTTATTTTTCTTTGTATTATCAAAATAGCATATATTTATTCTCATGTCAATACCAATAACTTAAAAATAATTTAGTTGGTATTGTTTTTATAAAAATCATCCTGTTGTAATTTTCTATCATTCCATATATAATTTTAAATACATTGTGGAATGTAAATACTAATTTATTATTAAGATATTTAGTAATAGCCACATATTGGAACGTGCCTTATATTCCACAATGTATTTTTTATTACAATCAATCATTAATATGAATATACTAATCTATGCCATGTACAAAAAATCGTCCATCATATCAATTTCACTTCATAATTATAGGGATTTCTTATTAGAGAAAATAGAAAACTAAAAAGCCTCTATCTCAGACCCGCCCCCTTTTATTATGGAAATATTATACCTTTATTTGTCATAATGTGCAATAATATACGCATATTTTGTCAAATTTTAGAAAATACACTTTCAAATACCAATAACCCAAATACAAACGCCCCCGCTTATACAAGCGAGGGCGTTTGTCAAACCATGTAATACATTTAAAACTTCACAACTTCCGGTTCGTGTGTAAATGATGAAAAAGTTGCTGTTGCATTCTTAAAATAAAATACCTCGGTGTTACCATCATCTGCGGAATACATCTTCTGTAATGAAGGGTATGCATCCAGCATAGACTGTCTTGCTTCTCTGCGGTCATCTTCCACCAATTCTCCTGCTACACGAAGCCATTCTCCATTCATAAAAGCACAGATCTCAACCTTCGGATTTGCATGGATCTGCTTTGATACATCTTTTACTTTGCCTGTCTGTATGTATAACTTGCCTTCAAAAATATGGGCAGTTCCAAATGGTCTGACTCTTGGCTGGTCACCCTCTACAGTTGCTAAATAATAAGTTTCTGCGTCCTTTAAAAATTTTGCTACTCGTTCCATAGCATTGTCCTCCTGTCTATAATTTTTTTAATAACTTACTCTTCATACACCGGCTCAAAATCCTCTACCCCATGTCCACATATCGGGCAGGCAAAGTCTGCCGGCAGCTCGCTTCCTTCATATACATAATTACAGATACGACAGCGCCAGCCTACAATCTTCTTGTCCTGGGCTTTCGGTTCTGCTTTTGGTTTTACCTTTGTCTGATAATCCGCATAAGTCAGCGGTGCATTTGCATTGATCAGCTTGGCATCTACGACTTCTGCGATAAATAACGTATGTGTACCAAGGTCATGCTGTTCTACTACTTTTCCGCTGATCACGGCACAGGCATTCCATCCCATATACGGAATGTCATTGCAGTCCTTTGGCATTTGCAGATCTGCGAATTTATCCACATCTCTGCCGGACTGGAACCCGAAATGTTTTATCGTGGCAAATGAGCAGGTCTGATCCAGAATACTTAAGGCGAATATCCCGCTCTCTTTCAACAGATCACATGTATAATTCGTGTTTAATACAGATATTGCAACCCGAACCGGATTACCTGCCACCTGCATACATGTATTTGTGATGCAGCCATTTACCTTCTCCCCTGATCTGGTGGATAACATGAATACACCATAGGATAAATTATAGATTGCTTTTTTGTCCATATGCTTGTACCTCCCTTTTACAAAATACGATTTGTTTTTTCATCCTTGAAAGCAAGTGATTTTTCATCATTATATCATGTGCTTCGCAACTATCATGATCTAATTCAATTCACCGTTCGCCAATCATATAAGCATATTGGCTCTCTTGCACTCATTATACCACAAACCGAATAAATTTATAATTCTTTTCAAGAATTATTCTCAATAATATGCATTGTGAAAAAATCAGGCAGCTTGATATCCCCGATTCAGGATTGCTGCCTGATATTTTTTCTATCACTACTATATAATAAATAACCGGTAGCTGCTATCTTCTACTTCCCGTATTTCTCCACGCAAGGAGCACTTGTGTCAAATGCTGAGTTAAATGCATAGAAGTTCTTTGTATCCATCTTGTCACGGACAATGCCAAGGCTTTCACCGAAGCGCTGGAAATGTGCGATCTCACGTTCGCGAAGGAATTTGATCGGCTCATATACATCCGGATAGTCCTTGCAGAGACGCAGGATATTGTCATAAGTCGAGCGGGCTTTCTGCTCTGCTGCCATATCTTCGAAAAGATCCGTGATCGGATCGCCCTTACTCTGGAATTCGCAGGCGTTAAATGGAATGCCTCCTGCTGCCTGCGGCCAGATTCCTAAGGTGTGATCAATGTAATATTTGTCAAATCCCGATGCCTTAATCTCCTCGATCGATAATCGGCAGGTAAGCTGGTAAATGATCGTGGCAACGATCTCCAGATGTCCCAACTCCTCTGTACCAATATCGGTAAGAATCGCTTTCACCTTATTGTCCGGCATCGCATAACGCTGGGACAGGTATCGCATAGATGCACCCATTTCACCATCCGGTCCGCCGTATTGTGAGATTATCGCCTGCGCAAGCTGCGCATTTGTCTCTTTGATATTTACCGGAAACTGTAATCTTTTTTCATAGATCCACATTTAACAACCACACTCCCTTTCCCATGGCCAAGGTTTGTCAACCCAGTCAAAATAATTGTCGTCATTTACCTGATATCGGTTCAATGGACCATAGGCGGTCGTGTATTCGCGGACTGCCTGCTGCCGCATTGCTTTATAATTGCTGTATGCTGCCAGTGCCTTCGGACATTCCGGGTGAGTGTCCAGATACAGGGAAATGTCATCCAACGCGAAGGACACTTCTGTTATAAAGGCAAAGAGCTGCTGTTTGTTCATATTATTCATTGCCTATTTCCCCCTTACACCACAAAAGATCAGATTCAGATCTGGGAACATGGTTCCTTCGTGCAGCCCCTTTTTCGCATCATAGAGTTCCCCAAATTCCTGACTTGGCACATACGCCATACCAACCGGATGCGGACTGAATCTGCCACAGGTCTCGACATCCTTTCTTGTTGTTTCGCAATGATCCTGTCTGGAAGAACATCCGCCTGTGCCCTGACGGTTTCCATTGCAGGAAGAGGCATTGCGGTTATTTGCATATTGCATCATGAGATTTGGCTGAGCAGGATATCTGCCGCCATTTCTGTTGCAGTTTCTATACTGTTCCAAATGAATATACCTCCTGAATTTGCATATTATTCATCTCTCTATACTTTATGGGGAAAATGTAAAAATGTGACATATTACAGGATGATTGAGACGAATACATATAAAAAGAGCAGTAAACCTGATAATTTTACTGCTCTTTTTATATGTATTAATTTAACAAATTTTCTATATTTCTTGCACCATACAATAACCGTCGTACTTCCATAACATCATCAATTACCACATAATAAATCACATAATTTCTTACATAGATCCGGTAATATGGATATTCACGTTTTTTTCTGGAATGATATGGTTCAAACGCTACCGGATTATTTAATCTGGCTAATATTGCTGTTTCAACATCATTTATCAGTCGCATTGCCGCTTCTTCATTTTTTAAAACCTTCGAAATATAAGTCACTGTATCCAGCAAATCCTGTTCAAAAAGTGGCAAATATCTTAACTTGTAGATTTTATCTTGCATTCATCACACTCCTTGCTTTGCTAAATACTTCTTCATGTGAAAGTCTTTTATCTGTCGCTTTTGCCTGTCTGTCAGCTTCATCAAGTTTCATTTCAACATTCTCTGTAAGATTCGCATACTCTTCCATACTTAAAACAACCATCGCCCCATATCCATTTTTCGTTAAATATACAGGCTTTCCACTATTCACAATTGTTTCAATTTCAGGGAACTTATTTCTAAGATCTGAAACCGGTCTAATCTGTATCATTTTATCACTCCTTTTTATTTCATGCTTCTTGTCGTTAATATATTATCATTATTTTATCGTTATTCTGATATTATTGCAATATAGAATATATAAAATTCATATCATATGAATTATTAAACTGATAATACTATAGCATACTTCCCCTATTCCTCTGCATATATTCATTATGTAAAAGCAAAATCAAAGGGGATTCTATGATTAATCTGATCTGGGCTGCCATGATCTTAGTCGGTATTATCACCGCACTTCTGACCGGGCATATGGAAGATGTGAATGCCGGTATCATTGATGCCGGGAGTGACGCCGTTTCACTCTGCATCACCATGCTTGGAATTGTTACGATGTGGTGTGGAATCATGAAGATCGCAGAACGCACCGGTCTGATGAAGAAATGGTCATCGAAAATGTCCCCTGTCATGAGATTCTTATTTCCGAGACTTTCCCCGGAGCATCCGGCATATGAATATATGTGTACGAACATCATTGCAAATATTGTAGGGCTTGGGTGGGCTGCAACACCGCCGGCACTAAAGGCGATGCAGGAACTGGCTAAGGACAACAAGGGAAGCAAATCTGCCAGTCGAGAAATGTGCGTCTTCCTGATCCTGAATATTTCTTCGCTGCAACTGATCCCGGTAAATATCATTGCCTATCGTGCAACCTATGGTTCTGAACATCCTACCGCCATTATCCTGCCCGGCATCATCGCAACGGTCTGCTCCACCGCCGTCGCCGTCCTTCTGACTGTCATTATAAACAAACGAGGAAAATGAAGCGGCGAGTTCGCGTAGAAAACTCATAATAGACAACGCAGTTGACTTTCATAATACAGAATATATCTGTATATATATTTCGTCTTGGCAGGTTATTTATCGCAGACGTATGTCTGATTTTGGAAAAGTCAACGAGCATCGTTTGAGTTTTCGAAGCATGTTTGAGCCTGTTTACAGGCGAGTTTGCGTAGAAAACTCATAATTAACAGCGCAGTTGACTTTCAAAATCGACATGTCTGCTAAATAACCTGCCAAGACGAAATAAACATACACAGAATCTTAATGGAGGCTTGTCATGCTGACAACAATCTCAAACAGTATCATCCCGATGGTCATATTTGCTGTTGTGTTATATGGCTGTATTAAAAAGACGAATGTCTATGAAGATTTTATTGATGGGGCATTTGATGGAATGAAGATCGTAGTCGAATTAGTTCCAACATTGATTGGTCTATTTGCGGCTGTGCGAATCTTGAATGATTCCGGCGCCCTTGGCCTGATCACAACCGCTCTGAAGCCGATTGCTTCTCTCATACATACCCCGGATTGTGTGATCCCCGTCATTATAACGAAGCTGTTCTCCTCCGGGTCTGCCACCAGTCTGATGCTAAATATCTTTAACGACTATGGACCTGATTCCAGAGAAGGACTCACCGCTGCCATTATCCTTAGCTGTACGGAATCTTTATTCTATACGATGTCTGTATATCTGATGGCTGCCAAAGTCCGCAAATCCCGATATATCATCCCCTGCGCCCTGTTGTCTCTCGGTGCAGGGATCGTCGTAAGTATCCTGCTGGCAAATATGTTAGTATCCTAGGGCACCTGTTTTTCAAGTGCCCTTTTTCTTTTTATTCTAACATCCGCATCGCTTCTTCCATCACCTGAAGCTTATAGATCGTCTGCGCCACAAGATCTTCTCTGGCATTCACATCCGACTGGATCTCCCGCCGCTTTGTATCCTGTAACTGATATCCGGTTCTGACTTCGTGAAGCTGCTCGCCTTTTGCAGCCAGCTCGCGTTCAAGCCGTTCTGCATCTGCGCGTTCTTTTCGTATTCCGTCTGGCTTATTCTGATCGATCAGTCGTGCAAATACGTAACCGATCACAAAGCAGAGCACGATCGCAAGTATTGATGTAACCAGAAAACGAACCACATCTGTACCATTCATACGCTCTGACATTTGAATGTACGCCCGTGGCATCAGGAACAATGCCATGATACAGAATATGACAAATGGCACAATGGCGGCACGGATACCGGTTCGTATCCATCTGCTTCTGTGTCTTGGTACGATCTGTGCCTGATTGTTCCGGGCAGTCAGAAGCTCCAGTTTGTTCTTCCGTTCCATCGCCCAGGCTTCATTTAAGCGTTCCAATACATCCGGACTTTCTGCCAGTCGTTCCTTTGCCTGTTCGTATGCCTGAATATCCTTTGAGGTGCGGAGTTTATCCATATCATGTTTCAGATTCTCAAGCACTACCCGGATCGTTTCCTCATAAAGCCGGTCATTCAATTTGCGGCTGCTTCTGGTGTATATCTTTGATCGTTCTATAACAAGGTCAACTGCCAGCTTCGCCCCATCCTCCCGGATTGGAGAGTCGGCATCCAGTTTATCAAGCAATCGTCCAAATGCATTTCCTCGGTTTGCTTTTCTGTATTCATCATAATCCTCACGCTGATACACTTCTCCGCTCAGCGCGGCAATCCGGTAAGTGTCCAGTGCCTCCTGCAAATGAAAGGACTTCTCACATTTTTCCGGTCGTACCAGGTAGATCGAATAAATGTTTTTTTCTCCTTCTCTTGCAATGATACGATGCAATTCATCTGCCAGTTCTTCATCTGACATATAATTACTGACCGGATAGCGTATCGTCTTATATTCCTTTTGTGATGCAGGCACAAGCCGTACCGATACCACGCCATCTGATAACTTTCCCTGCACATAGCCATGCGGTCCGGTCTCCCTGTTATTGTCCGGTTCCAATACACCCGGATAACAAATCCTGCCATTGTACATATTCTTATAGGAAGCTTCATGTCCTAATCCGATATAATCAAATCCTGCTTTCCGGATCGTCGGATAATCGATCGGTATCGCGCCATGATTTCCGGCATGAGCCAGCAGGATATTTGTCATCTCATCATCCGCCGGTGTCAGTTCATCTAAAACTGCCATCTGCGCTCCGGCACTATAATAGCCGGCGCAATAAAGTACCGCATTTTTTTTCGGAAACCGAATAACATCGATCATGGCAGTTGCGTTTTCATGCTTTACTCCATATATTGCAGAGCTTGCCGGAACCGGATTCCGATACTCGCTGCAGCCTGCCACATAAATATTTGACCGGAAAGAATAGTTTGCAAGCACCCCATCTGATTTCATGTAATCATGATCTCCCTGACAATAAATGACCGCCGTCTTATCAAGCGGCAGAAATATCTCATCAATCCACGCAAGATCTTCTTCTGTTGCCGGATGGTCAAAGAGATCCCCTGTGATAAATACAAAATCAGCCTGTAATTTTCCTGCATCAGAAACGACCTGTTTCAAGGTCGTTATCCCGTCCTTTTCACCGGTCTGTCCGAACAGTAATTTGTCTGATTTTCGTCCGATATTCACATCACTGATATGGATAAACTGAATTGCTCCCATCGAGATCTCCCGTCTTCTCACTTCATTTTCCTGTCAAATGTATATTTTTCGCTTTATTTTCTAAAGTTTATGAATATTTTCCATAATTTTATTAAGTTTGACTTCTTATATACTATCATACCATATTTTTATGCCGGATACATCCTGTTTTTCGATACGGCTGATTGACTTTTGAAAAATGCTCTCGTATAATAATGAGTGTTTTTTTAATGAGAGCGTATGTCTATGCGTTTTTAGAATATATCAGGAGGAAATTATTATGCCTATTAAGTACGTGTTTGTCACAGGCGGTGTCGTATCCGGTCTTGGTAAAGGTATCACTGCTGCCTCCCTTGGTCGTCTGCTCAAAATGAGAGGCTACAAGGTTACCAGCCAGAAATTCGATCCATACATCAACATGGATCCGGGTACTATGAACCCGATCCAGCATGGTGAAGTATTCGTAACCGATGATGGTGCGGAGACTGATCTGGATCTTGGTCATTATGAGCGTTTTATCGATGAAAGTCTGAATAAGAATTCGAATGTTACGACCGGTAAGATCTACTGGAGTATCTTACAGAAAGAACGCCACGGCGACTTCGGCGGACACACCGTACAGGTAGTTCCACATATAACAAATGAAATTAAAGATCGCTTCTATCGGAATCCGGATGCAAAGGATACCGAAGTAGCGATCATCGAAATTGGCGGTACAGTCGGCGATATCGAGAGCCAGCCTTTCTTAGAGGCGATCCGTCAGTTCACACATGATGTCGGACATGAGAATTGCATTATGATCCACGTTACTCTGATTCCTTATCTGAAAGCTTCCGGCGAATTAAAGACAAAGCCAACGCAGGCGAGTGTTAAGAACCTGCAGGGAATGGGTATTCAGCCGGATATTCTGGTCTGCCGTTCTGATTATCCACTGGATCAGGGCTTAAAGGATAAGATCGCATTATTCTGTAATGTACCTAGCCAGAATGTTATCCAGAATCTGGATGTTGATGTATTATACGAAGTTCCTCTCGCTATGGAGAAAGAACATCTCGCTGATGTTGTGTGCAAATGCTTACACATGGATTGTCCTGCTCCGGAACCACATGCATGGAAGGAATGGAATGATATGATCACTGCATGGAAGAATCCGGAAAAAAAGGTTCGTGTTGCTCTCGTCGGCAAATATGTCTCACTGCATGATGCATACATTTCCGTTGTTGAATCCTTAAAGCATGCCGGTGTTGCAAACGATGCCGAGGTCGAGATCAAATGGGTAGATTCCGAACTTGTAACTCCTGAAAATGTGGAAGAAACACTGGGTGACGTCGATGGAATCCTCGTTCCGGGCGGTTTTGGTGACAGAGGTATCGAAGGCATGATCACCGCAATCCAGTATGCCAGAGAGAAAAAGGTTCCTTACCTTGGTCTGTGTCTCGGTATGCAGCTCACGATCGTTGAATTTGCAAGACATGTCCTTGGTTATGCAGATGCACACAGCTCAGAATTCAATCCAAACTCTTTCCATCAGGTTATTCATATCATGCCGAATCAGCATGATGTAACAGACCTCGGCGGAACATTAAGACTTGGTTCTTACCCATGTGTACTCAGCAAAGATTCCAAATCCTATGAGCTCTATGGCACAGAATACATCCACGAGCGTCACAGACATAGATATGAAGTCAACAATGACTACCGTAAGGCTTTAACAGATAATGGCATGGAACTGGTTGGTCTCTCTCCTGACGGTCATATCGTTGAGATGATCGAGATTCCGGATCATCCTTGGTTCATCGGAACTCAGGCACATCCAGAATTCAAGTCCAGACCAAATAAAGCACATCCGCTTTTCAAAGGTTTTGTTGCTGCGGCACTTGCCCACGAAGAGCAGTAGTTTATGCGAACACTTTACAACTGGTGTGTTTGCATAAATCTATGAAAAAAAGAAGATCGTCTTACCTATTATTGCGCAAGTCGTTTGCACTCTATTTCAACGCAACGGTTCTAAGTTCCTCGCCTTTGGCGACTCACTAAGAACCGGCGTTGAAACAGGCTTGCTTCATAATAGTAAGACGATCTTCTCTTTTTATTCAAATTCTCAATATGCAAACACACCAGTTATAAAGTATTCGCTTTCGAATCATCTTGATTTATTCATAGATCTATAGTTTGAAACGCTCTCGTCACAAACAACAAATTAAAAATACCATATAAAAGAAATGAGACATCTATATTTTATGTAGCAGACCTATTCGAACGCCGGTTCTTAGTGAACTGCCATAGGCAGTGAGGTTAGAACCGCTGCGTGAAAATAGAACGAAAGTGTTCTGCGTAATAAAGATATAGATGTCTCATGCTTATATGGTATTTTTATTTATACATCATGGCTTCAGCGCGCGGGTTGCGTTGATGATCGCGAGGAAGGCAACACCGACATCGGCGAATACCGCTGCCCACATATTTGCAAAACCAAGGGCACCGAGTACCATAACAATGATCTTGACAGCAAGTGCAAACACAATGTTCTGCTGCACGATACGAACCGTCTTTCTGGCAATTGCATATGCTACGGCAATCTTGCCCGGATCATCATCGATCAGAACGATGTCTGCTGCTTCGATCGCAGCATCCTGACCCATAGCTCCCATTGCGATACCGACATCGGCACGCATTAAAACAGGCGCATCATTGATTCCGTCACCGGTGAAGATCAATGTACTGTCTTCATCCTTCTCGCGGAGAAGCTGTTCCACTTTATCTACCTTATCACCCGGCATCAGTTCTGCACATACAGTATCAATGCCAAGCTCTTTTGCTACACTGTCAGCAACCTCTTTCTTATCACCGGTCAGCATAACAACATTATCAATCCCACATTTCTTGATTGATGCAATCGCATCCTTAACACCATCCTTGATCTCATCAGCGATCGTGATACATCCCTTATATGCACCATTTTCCGCTACGAAAAGGACTGTTCCAACCTTGGATGGCTGTTTTGCGCCTGCCATGGATATCTTCCTGGAATCCAAAAGCTTTTTATTTCCGACTAACACTTCTTTTCCATCTTTTAAGACCTTGATACCCATTCCGGAGATTTCCTCATATCCATCGAGGTGGTCGATCTGTACCGTTCCCTTATATGCAGCCTTGATTGATGCTGCGATCGGATGGTTGGAGTAATATTCGCCATATGCTGCAAGCTCCAAAAGATCATCCTCACTGATTCCATTTGCGCATGTCTCTACAACCTTGAATACACCCTTTGTCAGAGTTCCGGTCTTATCAAATACGGCAATCTTTGCTTTACCCAGAAGCTCCAGATAGTTACTTCCTTTTACAAGGATACCTGCCTTGGATGCTCCGCCGATTCCACTGAAGAAACTAAGTGGAATGGAGATGACCAATGCACATGGACAGGATACTACCAGAAAGATCAATGCACGGTGGAACCATTTGCCAAATTCACCTACAAAGATCGGCGGAATGATCGCTACTGCAAGTGCAAGGAAACACACGATCGGTGTATAGTATTTTGCAAATCTGGTAATGAACTGCTCGTACTGTGCTTTTCTCGTACTTGCATTTTCCACCAGTTCCAAAATCTTCGATACGGTCGAATCGTCAAATTCCTTTGATACCTTGACACGGATCACACCGTTCTGGTTAATCACGCCACTTAACACTTCGTCACCAACAGACAGCTTTCTAGGTACGGATTCACCGGTAAGCGCTGCTGTATCTACAAATGTTTCCCCTTCGATGACAGTACCATCGAGAGGAACTTTTTCACCCGGCTGCACGATGATGATATCACCGATCGCAACTGTCTCCGGTTCTACCTGAACGATCTGTCCATCTTTTTCAATATTTGCATATTCCGGCATAATGTTCATCAAATCTGTGATACTGGCTCTTGATCTGTTGACTGCATATTTCTGGAACCATTCTCCGACCTGATAGAACAGCATAACGGCTGCCGCCTCGCCAAATTCTCCGGTTCCGTATGCGCCTACAGTTGCAACTGCCATCAGGAAGTTTTCGTCAAATACATGACCCTTGCTGATATT
This sequence comes from Clostridium sp. AF15-41, assembly GCF_003604095.1. Lineage (NCBI taxonomy): Bacteria > Bacillati > Bacillota > Clostridia > Eubacteriales > Clostridiaceae > Clostridium > Clostridium sp. AF15-41. The sequence goes on along the minus strand of NZ_QTMQ01000002.1, from coordinate 262,957 downwards.
CTTGATTGCCTTTAAAAGGACATCATATCCTGCCATCAGATATGGTACTGCGAACATCGCAGCCTTTACAACTGTATCCCACACTCCATTCAAATGGATGAGCTTCTCTGCAATCTCGCATGCGATAAATACCCCCAGTGCAACGATGATTCGAATTAACATCTTTTTCTGCTTCTTACTCATAATCCATCACCTTTTTTCTGCTATCTGCGATAATTTTCTTATTTTATCTTCTCTTTCAGCTTATGTAAATCTGTAACGTCTTAATATTCAGATCTGCATTATTTCTAATATTCGATCGCAGCTTCCTCATCAATGCTCTTGATGATCTTTTCTGCCTGCTTTAAGATCTCGTCTAATTTGTCTTCATCTGCGTCTAATGTAAGTTTCTGTGCCATGAAGCTGATAGATGCGCTGTTAACTCCCGGTAACTTGCTGATCTGCTCCTCCATCTTTGCTGCACAATTTGCACAATCTACATCACTTAAATTATATCTCTTCTTCATAATATCCACCTTTAACCTTTCTTATTATTCAAATATATGCTCAAGTCCCATTCGCATGATCACTGCTACATGGTCATCGGCAAGCTCATAAAACATATTCTTTCCGGCTCTGCGGTTCTTGATCAGCTTCGCCTGTTTTAACACTCTTAATTGATGAGAAATGGCAGATGCATTCATTCCAAGCTCTTCTGCAATGTCACCAACACTTTTTTCGTGATCCAGCAGTGTGTATAAGATCTGGATTCTGGTAGAATCGCCAAATACTTTAAACAACTCGGCCAGATCATACAGATTCTCTTCGTCCGGCATCATCTCATTAATCTCAGCGGTGATCTCAGCAATATCGTTCTCTTTGCATTCACATGCTTCCCTGCTGTCCGTATTCATTCTGTTCCTCCTCTCGCTGTTTTTATTGAACATTTGAATATCTGTTCATATGTTGTTTTTAATATAACATTATGTTTGCACCCTGTCAACTGATTTTTATATTTGCTTCAAATAAATTTCTTCCGCCAGATCCACTATATTATATTTTTCATTTTATACCTTCATCCTGTTTATACATTTTTCCTTATAATGGCAGTATATTTTTTCCATGTTCGCACAAACTAGAGATATGGAACCATTAATTTTGCGACACCTTGCCAAAAACTAATGTCCAAATAACTAGAAATCAGAGAGGAATGCCATGAAAGTATTTAATGTTATTTGTCTTACTCTTGTGATCGTTGGGGCGATCGTTTGGGGTATCATCGGAATCTTTAATTTTAATCTTGTAGATGCTTTATTCGGAACCGGCTCCGCCTTTTCCAGAATCATCTACACACTCGTTGGTATCGCCGGACTGTACCTGATCTCCTTCTACGGTCTGATCTGCAACGAGGACTAGCCGAACACGCAAAAAATCCCCCTTATGGTTGTGTGCCCTCTTCATATGCTGGTTCTTCCACTAACAATGACCTGCTGCGTTTTCTGTATGTTGCACATGCCTGACCCGTAAATACTCCTGTGCCAACTCGCCTTCGGCTCAGACAGGCACCCGTATTTACTGGCAATGTGCACCATACAACGAAAGCCTCGCATATGTCATATTTTAGTGAAAGAACCAGCATACAAAGAGGGATTTACGATCCACAATGGGAGATTTTTTCTGCTATTGATATTTCCACTATGATAAACTCGCGAATGTTTTTTCATAGTGAAAACACCAACACTCGAAACTGGATAAATCCCTGTATATCGAATGGTGTATTTTTCTGTTTATCTTTTTATTACTCATTTACATATAGCAACAAAACGCCCACCAAACAAATCTGATCTGGTACCTGCTCTATTATAATATGACATTAGCGAGGATTTCTTGATGAATTGCACATTGTCAGCGAATGTGGGTGCTTGTCTGAGTCCGAAGGACGAGTTAGCACAAGAGCATGAGCGGATAAGACATGTGCAATGAATAGAAACCGCAGCAAGTCATTTATAATAGGGTAGGTACCAGATCAGATTCATTTGGTTGGCATTTTGCCATCGTTAAAATAAAAATTCTTCGACAACGCAGCGGATCAGGCAGTAGATGATGACCACGATCATAAGCGGGGTAAGCAGGCGAAGCTTTTTGCCATTTTCATCGTACCGATTAAAAGGTTCCGTGAATACAGAGGTGAAACTCTCCATTCTGCCATTTATAGTCGCAAGCAGATAAATAATTCCTGCTGATATTACAGTGCCAACCAGCGCCATAGGTATATATGCCCGGATGGTGCTGAGCAGCATCGTCTGTGTTACTTCTGTATTTTCCGCCTGATCTTTTAACATCGGAATGATATTTGCAATATGCTTTATAACAACAGAAAAACCATTGATCAGAAAATGCATGATCATTGTTGGAATAATGCTTCCGGTTGCTTCTACGACAAAACCGAAGACCAAACCGATCATGATCGCATATGCCATCTGATTAAAATTCATATGCATCAGTCCAAATAAAAAGCCTGACATCAATATTGCCTTTAATCTGCCGGCTTCATGAAAGCTTCCGAACATGACGCCACGATACGCCAGTTCCTCTATCACACACGGCAAAAATGCCATGAAAAAAAGCGAAGTTCCAAGTGTATTATGATCAACCAGTGCTGAAGCTGCATGGCTGATCTCATTTCGCACAAATAACATTGAGATTGCATTTAACAATGTAATAAGTGGCTCCATAAACAGAACCAACGGTGGAAGCAGCAGGAGTGTCAACGGATGAAATCTCCGAAACCAGATGATATCCTTTACGTGCTTTCTCATGATGAACAAATATAACACTGTTGGTACAAATATCAAACTCTGACTGAATAATATGTTTTGTTTTATCGTGATGCCGGAAAACAGATCTGTAAATAACGCCAGCACCGTTACGATCTCATACACTACGATCAATGCTGTAAACAAACATTCAGCTCCAAAAATTTTCTTTCTTGTCTCCATATACCCTCTTATAATAATGCGGCAGATATCATTCATATATCTGCCACACCATCATTTTAAAATCTTTATTTACACAACTGCTACTGCTTCGATCTCAATCAGTACGTCTTTTGGAAGTCTTGCAACTTCTACACAGGAACGTGCAGGGAAATCTTTGTTGAAATATTCTTTGTAAATATCGTTGATAATTGAGAACTGGTTCATATCCTTAATAAATACTGTAGTCTTTACAACCTTGTCACAGGATGAACCGGATGCCTCGATCAGATTCTTCAGATTTGAGATTGCCTGTTTTGCCTGAACTGTGATATCTCCTTCTACTAACTGATTCGTTGCAGGATCGATTGGAACCATTCCTGACGTAAATAAAAATCCGTTAGCAACGATTGCCTGTGAATATGGTCCGATTGCCTGTGGTGCTTTCTCTGTGCTGATTATCTTCTTATCCATTTTTATATCCTCCTGAAATTTAATGCCTACATCTCCATAATGATCTCTCTTGCCAGACTCTCCGGTATGGCTTTTGCGTACTGGTCACCATCAAATACCTCGATCGCGCCGATTCCATGCTGTAAAACGAAACGCAAATGTCCGTCTCTGACCTTCTTATCGGTATACAGCTTCTTAACCAGAGCTTCACGGTCTATATAATCCGGAATCTCCGTTGGAAGATCTGCCTGCTTCAACATGGCAACCATAGCTGCTTCATCCTCTGCTGTACAGTAGCCAAAATGTTCTGCCATCTTCACCTCTGCAACCAGACCGATCGCAACGGCCTCTCCATGCAACAGCTTATAATCACTGACTGTCTCGATGGCTCTGCCAACCGTATGTCCAAGGTTCAAGACCTCACGCAAGCCGCTTTCCCGCTCGTCCTTCATAACGACCTGATATTTGATCTCGCAGTTCTTCTCTGCGATATGTCTGCATACCTCATCCTTTACTGCAAACACATCTTCGATATGCTCTGACAGATAATCGAAGAATTCCCTGTCTGCAAGGCAGGCATGCTTGATCGTCTCTGCAAGACCTGAAGATAACTGCCGCTGTGGAAGTGTCTTCCATGTTGCGATATCCAGATATACCTTCTGCGGCTGATTAAACAGTCCGATCAGGTTGGTTGCAAGCGGTGTATCGACCGCTGTCTTTCCTCCCACAGATGCATCCGCTGCCGCAAGTAATGTCGTTGCATAATTGATAAATGGAATTCCTCTGCCATAGGTTCCGGCTACAAATCCTGCAAGGTCTGTCACCACGCCACCGCCAACGGCGATAATGCAGCAATCTCTCCGATATCCCTTTGCAAGCATGGTATCTTCTACATACTCCTTTGTCGCTCTGGTCTTACTCAGTTCTCCTGCCGGAAAACTGATAAGATCTGTCTTGTATCCTGCTTCTTCAAGCATCTTATAAATCTTGTCCGCATATAGCTCTTTTACATTACTGTCTGTGACTACTACGAATTTGGATATTTCTCCAACCAGACCAGCCTTCAGATCATCGATCAGCTTCTGTTCCAGCTCATATCCGATCTCGATCTCATAGCTGTCGTCTACTACTTTTTTTAATTCGACCTTGAAATTACTCATATTCATCCTTTCATTTCCTGGTGCTTTTCAGCCATATAACACGCATAGCTGTCTTTTTGTTTCTGCTGAACATTCCTGCTCATTTATGAATCCGTTATTTGATGATAATGTTTTTCTCTGTGATCCGGATCTTACCCTCTTTTAACAAATGTCCGACCGCACGCTTAAATGCATTCTTGCTGAGTCCGAACTCTTTCTCGATCACTTCTTTATCTGCCTTGTCATTAAATGGTAAAGTTCCTCCATAGCTTTCGATGATATTGTATACCATCTCGCTGTCATTGTTGATCTGCTCACGGATCGGCTTCTGTAAACTCAGATTGAGTTTGCCGTCTTCTCTGACATTTGCCACACGGGCTTCTACCGTCTCACCCACATTGATCCGGGAATGGATCTCCTTCATCGGGATCAGGGCTGAATAGCGATTATCAACCGCAACAAATGCTCCAAGATTCTGATTAAATTCAAATACCGTTCCGCTTACCGCATCTCCTGCCTTATATGGGGACTGTGTCTCCAGATAGGCATATACTTTCATGCTGACGCACAAACGCTTGGAACGATCCTCATACATCCGGACCAGATACGACTGACCTTCCCTTACCTTGCTTGTCTGCTCTTTAAAAGGAAGCAGGATATCTTTTTCCAGTCCCCAGTCCATAAATGCACCGATGCCTGTCACATTGACACATTTTAATACTGCAAGTTCTCCCATCGTTATGATCGGATGATTTGTTGTTGCGATCAGACGATCTGCGGAATCACGATAGATAAATACATCTAACTGATCTCCCATTCTTGTTCCCGCAGGTACCTGTTTCTTCGGAAGCAGAACTTCCTCGTCATCGTATTTTTTCTCGGCAAGGTAAATGCCGAAATCTTTCTCTTTTACAACCTCTAAATGGTTCCATTCGCCAATCTTGATCATGCTGTCTGTCTCCCCGTTCTCTTTGTTTTAAATTCTACTATACATCTGGTCTGATCTTCTTCATCTGCAAATACAAACTGTATCAGATCATCTCTTTCTGCTTTCTTTATTACGATACATTCATCTTTTACAAACTGCCGCTTATACTCGCTTCTGATCTGACAGATCATGTCATCCGAATCGATATATTCCAACGCCAGCGCAATATATGCTTCATTATTCATGTGGTTATTCGAATCAATCTGATAAGGCAGAACAACCCTTCTGTCTGTCTCTTCCATGCCTTCGATCAGCCGGATCTTTCTCGGAGCATATTCCATCGGAAGCTTTTCTGCAAGAGGATATGCTGCTCCTACTTCAGGCTCAATTCTTACAGGACGAAGCGTATCAGTATCAATATAACTCCACTGGGAAGCTGCCTGTACAATATTCGCTCCATTCTCATCCCGAATAACTATATTACGATATCCCATAGAACCTTTAAAATCATATGCCCAGGTTCCAACCCTGATCTTCTCCTGTAATACCGGATACCGCTCCACATCGATCTGCCATGAGATCAGAAACCATGCCCGGTTATGGTCCTTCAGATATTCAATTCCAATTCCTGCCTGTTCTGAATCGAAGATCGCACAATCCTGAAAGTAATTTGCTATCGTTGCCGCATTTGCTTCCGGTCTTCCATGCGTTTCGCTGTATCTTACGATCGCATCAAAACTGTACATATGTATTCTCCATTTCCTATTATAATGTCATCTCCACAAGTGTTCCCATTATACAACAGCCGGGCTATTATTTCTACCTGGATTTTCTATTTCCATTGATTTTTATTCTCAAATTTTTCGTGTTCATTGCGTATAAATAACTTTTTGTAATTTTTTTAAAAAAGTGCTTGCTTTTTTCAAACTGTTATAATATAATATCATCTGTTGACAGCAATGGGCTATCGCCAAATGGTAAGGCACTGGACTCTGACTCCAGCATTTTCAAGGTTCGAATCCTTGTAGCCCAGCTCTTAAGAACCAGATGTGATCTGGTTCTTTTTTTTGTGCAATCAACCATCATGCAGAAATTGTGCTTGCAACGCAAGAGCACAAATTTCTATATGATGGTCAATGTTCATCGAGTCGTCAGACGAGAGGAACCTGATTGCACAAAATTGTTTTCAATTTGACGACCGCTAATCATCGAGTCGTCAGACGAGAGGAACCTGATTGCAATTAAAGGGAAAGGGACCGCCGTCTTACAGGCAGTCCCTTGTATTTATGAATATTTTTTTGTGAAAAAAACAACAACTTAAATTTCGGATGTCTTAGGAGCTATCTTCTCTCCCTTTCTTATTGTAACAAAATTGTAACACATTTTTAATTTTTGTGCAATGTCTATTTTTACTAATTTATCGGGAATTTATTTTACTTTTATGTATGAATCCTCTAATGCTTTCAAATATATTGTATATTTCATTTTATATTTTCTATTCTGCATCCGGCAGTCCCAAAAGCTGCAATGCATTTTCTCCAAGGATCTTTTTCTTGTCTTCATCTGATAACGGAAGTGCCTGTATGTCCTTTATGGCTCGCTTCTGATCTGTCCACGGACTGTCTGTTCCAAATACGATCCGGTCTGCTCCATGTGCTCTGATCAGTTTCAGGAACATCTCCTCCGATGCCAGCTTCCAACGATGTTCAGCACCCGAAAGCCATGCAATCTCTCCATAGGAAAATGCTGTATCCATATATACATTTCTTCCGCACAGCTTAGCAAGTACCTCGTCCCAGAGATTCCAGCCACCCATATGTGCAAGAACGAGCCGCTCCGGCTGAACCTCATCTAATACTTCGCACACCATGTCCGGTGTACAATGTGTTACAGAGGGAAGTCCGATATCTACTCCGGCATGAACCACAACGACCAAACCAAGCTCTGTTGCATAACTGATGATCCGTTTATAACGGATATCATTGAACATGGCATCCTGATAATCCGGATGCAGCTTAATTCCCTTTAATCCGGCAGACTTGATACCATTTAAAATCTCTTTATAGTTATCATTTCCGGGATGGATTCCGCCAAATGACCAGACGCCACTCCCCGTAAACTGGGCTGTTACTGCCTTTGCCACGGCATTGATCCGCTCCACCTGATGTGGTGCAGTTACAACAGGAAGGACAACAGAGATATCAACACCGCTTTGCGTCATTGAATGCTGCAAGCCTGCAAGTGTACCATCTGATGCCGGCTTTGTCTTTGATCTACTTACTAACAGTTCAAGTGTCTTTGAAGCTATTTTATCCGGATATGTGTGTGTATGAAAATCTACGATCATCTTTTATTCCTTTTCTTATCTTCTCCCTGCCACCCTGTATTTAGGGTAACACCCACGTTTTCATTTGACAATATTAAATTTTTCAGAAAATTATTAATTTCTTTCGCACTTTTCTATATAAAATGCCAAATTATATCGCCTGCCGGTTCCATGTTACACCGCATTTCACCGATATATGTAAATATTAAATCTTTTCTATCGTATTGAAAATCCGATCATTTTAGAGTATCTTAGTTGAGAATAAACTAGAAACAGAAAGGGCTGCTCCGGCAGTTTTATACATTATGGCTGGAAAAACAAAAAAGAAACTGACCGTTACACAGATGCGGTCTGTCATAAAATTCCTGATCGGTGTTAACATCGTCCTGCTCATCGCCGTTATCGTTCTGTCCGTCCTGTTGGCGGTCAGTCGGTCAAAAAGCAGCAAGGATACTGTCTCGATCATAAAACCGGACGGAAAATACACAGTCTGTCTGGATCCGGGACATGGCGGTTCCGACATCGGGGCAACCGGAATTAATAATATTCATGAAAAAGACGGAAACCTGAAGCTTTCCTTAAAGGTTGCAAAACTATTAAAGAAAAACGGAGTAAAGGTTGTTATGACGCGTGATGATGATTCTACCGTTTCTTCCGAAGAACGTGCTACGATTGCAAATGACTGCGACGCAGATCTCTATCTGGCACTCCACAGGAACTACGCAGCAAATCCTGAGGCCTGTGGTGTAGAAGCATGGATCTACAGCTCCGGTTCCGAAAAGAACCATGCGATCGCAGAAACCATCCTGTCCAATCTGGAAAAGGTCGGAATCTCCGATAACCGTGGTGTCCGTACCGGAACACAGTTTGACAGTGACAACGATTACATCGTTATCAAACAGACAAATATGACAAGTCTGATCATCGAGATGGGCTTTATCAGCAACGAAAAAGACGTAGAGCTTTACGATGATAACATGGACGATTACGCCGCCGCGATCGCAAACGGCATAATAGAATGGCTCAACGAATATCAATAAAACAATATGTATATAAAAGCCGGTATGAACAATCTGCCTGCCGGTACTATGAAACATCCATAGAGAAGCCGACTGATTTTCATACAATTTTGTGCTATGTCGGAGCTGCAAACGACTTTATCGCAGCGGAGACATATGCATATAAAATTGTATGAAAGAAGGTAGGCAAACGTGATGTTTCATAGTACCGGCAGACAGACCGTTCATACCGGCATTTTATCTATTCATTATTTTATTGTTATGGTTGTTACCGATCGAATATCAGAAACAGAACTTCCGATATAGATCGTATAACTTCCTGCTATGACCTTCCACGCATCCGTCTTCTCATCAAAATGACGGAATGCATCGGCTGTCAATTCAAATTCCGCATACTTTGTTTCTCCCGGTGCAAGTGATAACTTGCAGAAGCCCTTCAACTCCTTCACAGGATTCTCCGGACTTACTTCCGTTTCTCCGACATACAGCTCTACCGTCTCTTTTCCGGCAAGCTTTCCGGTATTTGTTACCGGGATCTGTACCTTGAATGTCTGACCATCCGGCTCTTTTACCTGCATATCCCCATAGGAAAATGCCGTATAAGATAATCCATGGCCAAATGGGAACTGTACCGGGATCTGATATTTGTCATAATACCGATATCCGACAAATACACCTTCTCTGTATGTCTCCGTCAATTTCGCATTCATTCTTTCATGCTCTTCTTCCGTTAAGGTTCTTCCGGGGAAATCTCCAAAAACCATCGCCGGTATCTGATCAAGAGATTTCGGCATGGTCATCACAAGTTTACCGGATGGATTAACTTCACCAAACAGGATTTCACCGAGTGCTCTGCCACCTTCCATTCCTGCATAACTCATCCATACAATCGACTTTGCATCATCAATCCATGCACTCATATCGACCGGATTTCCCGCCATCATGACAATGACCATATTCGGATTCACTTTTAAAAGTTCCGTGATCAGTTCATCCTGATGATATGGAAGCTTCAGATCCGGTCTGTCGTATCCTTCTTCATCTGTATCATGATTTAAACCGCCAACAAAGATCACATCATCATATTCAGAAGCAAGTGCAACCGCCTCTTCACGAAGTGCCTTCTGGATCTTCTGTCCTTCCGGATCATTTCCTTCATAAGCCCCCTGCTCCGATGCCAGTTCATCCAGACTTACCTCCTGCCAATTCAGTACCTGCTGTCTGTTCTTATCCGGCACATAATAACCTTCTGCATAGGTCACTTCGCAATTACCGCCAAGCTCCATCTTAATACCAAGCAGTGGATTGATCTCATAAAGTGCCGCAATCTCCGCACTTCCGCCACCATTTGAATGAAGCTTTGCTGCATTATGTCCGATCACCAGAAGCCGATGTGTCTTCTCAGGTGCAAGCGGCAGTCTCTGTTCTTCATTCTTTAACAGTACAATTGATTCTCTGGCTGTCTCTAACACTGCATCCTGATGTGCTGAAGTATCATAACTTCCTTTCTTCCGGCTCCGGTCACGAACCGCATAGACAGCCGGCTTCTGTTCCGTGCAGCCAGCGGATATAGCCGTCTGTTCATTGTCCCCACTTTCGACTTCTACAATATCTATCATCTTGACACGTAGCATGAATCGGAGAATACTCTTTACTTTTTCATCAACTCTTTCCTCTTCGATCTCACCATTTCTTACCGCATTTAACAATGGATCTGCCATGCAGTATTCATCGAAGTTTGCATAGATTGACATCTCTACATCGATCGGGCTTTCTGCTGCGGCCTTTGTATCGTGGATGCCACCCCAATCCGAAACGATCAGGCCGTCATAATTCCATTCTTTCCGCAGTATCTCACCGAGCAGTTCATTATTTTCACAGCAATGAACCCCACGGAACAGATTATAAGCACCCATAATAGATCTTACCTTTGCTTTCTTTACTGCTGCTTCAAATGCAGGCAAGTATATCTCACGGAGCGTTCGTTCATCGATCTCGACATTCACCCAGTTCCGCTCTGTTTCCTGATTATTAACAGCAAAATGTTTCACACAGGCACCCACGTCAGAACTCTCGATCCCTTCGATCACCGGAACCGCCATCTCTGATATCAGATATGGATCTTCACTGAAATACTCAAAATTTCTTCCGCAAAGTGGCGTCCGCATAACATTGACACCCGGCGCAAGTATGATATCCTTGCCACGTCCTCTGGCTTCCTCTCCAAGTACCGTTCCTGATTTTCCTGCCAGTTCCCGGTTCCAGGTTGCAGCGATCGCACTGTTACTCGGACAATATGTAACTCCATCATCATTATGTCCGGCTCTGCCCCAGTTATCATTAAAGAATTCGAACCGCACCCCTGTCGGGCCGTCCGACATCACGATTGGGGGGATTCCAAGTCTTTCTACTGCCCCGGTGCGGAACAGACCCGCACCATGGATCATCTTTATTTTCTCTTCTAATGTCAGTTCATTTACTAACTGATCGATCTTTCTTTCATAACCTTTGTGAAACATCATATTTTTCCTTTCTGTCCAGATATTTACAATCCTTATCTGCAAACGATACGGTTGCTGCAGGCTGTAAGAACCGTTGTGCCGGCTTTCACTTCAAGTTTCGTCCCCTGTGCTCCTCTAGATTCTACTTTTTATCCTCTATTCTCTGCTCCACACATAGCAGTATGCCTGTGTTCTCGCTGCAAATTTCGCTTTCTTAAGAAGTTCTCTGACTTCTGCCTTTGTATACCAGCCGGCTTCGATCTCTTCTAATGTAGAGGTACTCTTATGGAACTCTCCCCGTGCCTTTCCAACAACGCAGACATTTGTTTCATTTGAAAAACCGACCGCACTGTAGCTGGTTCCGATGAAATCATCGATCTCATATAATTCCAGCCCTGTCTCCTCACGAAGCTCACGCTTCGCACTCTCCTGCGGCGTCTCACCCGGATCGATCAGACCTGCCGGGAAGTTATATACCCATTCTCCCGGCGCAAGACGGAATTCCTTATCGATCAGTATCTTCTCGCCGGTCTCATCCGTAGCAATGATCACAACTGCATCTGCCATTTTGCCATGCAGTCCTTCAAAATCCGTAATGTCACCATTCCGGCTGATCATCTCATATACCTTCTTCTGATGATCCACTGTCTCATATGTTATATCATAGCGGGTAATAAATTTACCTTCGCATTTCTTTTCTACTTTTTTGAATTGCATTTTCAAATAACACCTTTCAAGTACTAATATTATAAACCGAAGCCGGCATAACAAGATCCATATGATCCGTAACAGAAGCGCTTATGTCTTTCCTTTAAGGAACCTCAACATCAAATCGGAATTTTGTATAAGCAGGATTCAGATAACTCATGGTAAACTCTACAATATTATAATCTGCATCCGCACCCTGATAATCGATCTTATAAATCGCAGTTCCACGTTCCACCTGCAGCAGCTCTGCGAGCCGTTCATTTGCCTCACATATGACCAGCTTCTGTACAAAATGGCATGGCATATGTCCTTTTGCTTCCATATAATCATATAAAGACACTTTGGCGAAATCAAATTCATCCAAATCATCAAAATATTTTATCGGTACATATGTATACTCCACTGCAAATGGTATATCACCCTCTGATCGTACCCGGTAAATTCCATATATCATCTCATCATCCGAAATTCCAAGCTTATATCCCAGATATTTACTTCCTGTGATCTCACCGGTTCCGAGAAGGCGGTTTTTTACCTCCATTCCACCCTTACGGAGCGTCGCTGTGATGCCGGTATTTCCTGCTTCATTTGAATTATCCAGATCGATCTTTTTCTTATCTCTTTGTGCAACATACGTTCCGGAACCCGGTTTACAAACCAGATATCCTTCTTCTACAAGCTTACTGATCGCACGTTTTACGGTCATACGGTTCACACCATAGGCTTCCGCCATTTTTCTCTCACTTGGTATTGCTTCACCCGGCAGATATTTTTTTTCATCTATTTTCTTGATAATAGAATCCTGTAATTGAATATATAATGGCATTCTATAATCCATGGAGCACCTCCTCCATCTTTTGCTTAATGACAGGATCTTCTTTTTCAAATGCGACCCATTCTTTATTGATCACCGATTGCAGATATTCCAGAACCTCACCTTTCTCGTCATATGTGATTCCCTCTTTTTTTACAAGAGCAGTCAGCTTGTCAACATTCAAGGCTTTGGCTTCATTTTCATCAGCATATACAATTCCGATTGTTAATTCCTGTTTTTTGGGAATATGATGATATTCCTGAATCAAAATATCAAATAACGAATTATCTTCCAGATCAAACCGCATCAGCTTAGGAGCCTTGCTTTCCGGTATATATGAATATTCTATGGTGATCGGAACAGCCCTGTCTTCTTCTACGACCATACGGATACGGGTAATTTTGAATAACGGAGTTCCTAACGGAAGCTTAATACTTTTATTCAGTTCCTTATCTACTTCCACACGCTCAAACGCCAACAGTCTGCTTCTTGTTTGTGCCCCCATCTTTTCCAGCTTTTCACTGAATGATCGAATCCGGTCAAGATTGGATATCATTCTTCTGTGGGCTATGTAGTTGCCGCTCCGTTCCCTGCATTCTATGATCCCTTCATCCTCTAATAATTTATATGCAGATCTGACGGTAGCTCTCTGTACCCCAAACTGTTCAGCCAGATCCCGTTCAGATGGGAGTTTTTCTCCTTCTTTCAGTTTATTTTTCATAAAGTAAAATTTTAATTCATACGCAATAAACTCATCTTTATTCATCAATTTCATGGCAAACTCCCTCCTGTACTCTATTAAGTATAGCAACTTTTCCAAACGCAAACAAGCAGGAAATGTCAGTTTATAAGACCAAAAACAGACCCGTACATGTGCGGATCTGTCTCTGTATACTTTTTATAACTCTCTTATTTTTTTCCTTAACGGAAGTATCATACCCGGTGCAACTGATAACTCATCAATGTTCATCTGTAAAAACCTTTCTGTCAGACTTAGATCGGCTGCAAGTTCACCGCATATTCCAATCCACTTTCCTTCTGCATGAGCATTCTCTGCTGCCATTTGGATCATAGATAACACCGCCGGATGGTGTGAATCATAGAAGGAATCCAGATTCCGGTTCTGGCGATCAATTGCCAGAGTGTACTGCGTCAGATCATTTGTTCCGACACTAAAGAAATCCACTTCCTTTGCCAGCTCTCTGCTGATCATAACCGCAGCCGGAGTCTCAATCATTATACCGGTTTCAATCTGATCGGAAAATGCTATTCCATCTGCACGAAGTCCGGTCTTCACCTCGTCCATTATCTCTTTAATACGACGAACCTCTGATACCGAAATGATCATCGGAAACATGATCGCAATCTGGCCATACGCGGATGCTCTGAAAATAGCTCTAAGCTGGGTCTTAAATAATTCGGGTCTGGTCAGACATATCCTGATCGCACGGAACCCCATTGCCGGATTATCCTCTTTTTCCAGATTAAAATATCCAACCTGTTTATCTGCTCCGATATCCAACGTACGGATGATCACCCTTTTTCCGGCCATCATTTCCGCTACCTGTCTATAAGCTGCAAACTGCTGTTCCTCTGTTGGATAAGTTTCATTTTCCAGATATAAGAATTCGCTTCTGAATAACCCGATACCACCGGCATCATTTCGGAGTGCCGCTCCTACATCTGATACATTGGCAATATTGGCATAAAGGTTAATCTTCTGCCCGGATCTGGTTACATTTTCTTTGCCCTTCAATGTCTCCAGAAGCTCACGCTGTTCCTGTTCGACAGCTTGCTTTTTTCTCATGGCAACAAGGATTTCTTCATCCGGATCAATATAGATCTTTCCTTCCTGACCGTCTACGATTGCAAGTCTTCCGTCATATTTCGGTGTTAATGTATCACCGATTCCTATAACAGCCGGAATATTCATGGTTCTGGCAAGAATCGCTGTATGGGAATTTGCCGAGCCTTCCACTGTAATAAATGCCAGCACCTTATCTTTATCAAGCTGAACAGTCTCGCTTGGTGCCAGATCATCTGCCGCGATGATTACCTGCTCCGTCATTTCAAATGAAGCATTCTGTTTTTTTGCAAACTGGGAAAGGAGCCTGTTCGATACATCCTTTACATCTGCTGCCCTTCCCTGCATATAGGCATCATCCATCGCTTCAAAGATTGCTGCATAATTATCAGATGTGACACCTATTGCATATTCAGCATTTACCTTTTGTGTATTTATAATATTCTCTACAGAATCATTATAATCCGGATCCTCAAGCATTAACTGATGTGCTTCAAAGATCATGGCATTTGCTTCTCCCACATCAGTAAGTGCCTTGTCATATAACTGCTGCAATTCAGAAAGTGCTTTTTCCTTTGCAGTCCGGAAGCGGCGTATTTCCGCCTCCGGATCATCGACATGACGTCGTTTTATCTGGATTTCGTCCCTTTTAAAGAATTGTATCTTCCCGATAGCAACTCCGCCAAATACACTTTTACCCTGTAATATTACCATATTGTCACCTCTTTAAAATCCGATCCTTTTACAGATGTTCCTGAACGAACGCTTTCAGGTTTGCTGCATCTTCTGCCTCGTTTTCACCTTCTACTTTTATCAGGATTTCCTGACCTTTTTTTGCTCCCAGACTCATAACTGCCATAACTCCTTTTGCGTTTACGGTTCTGGATCCAAATGTTACGGATACTGTGCTCTTACATTTTGCAGCAGCCATAACAAACTGTGAAGCCGGTCTGGCATGAAGTCCCTGCTCATCTGTAATTACATATGTGAATTCAACCATAATAACCGCCTGACCTTTTTAATATTCAAACTGACGATAGTAACGTCTGAATTCCAGACTATGTCCTGTATTCTGCTCATAATGAATAGCAAGTCGTTCTGTTAATATCGCGGTAATGATCATCGGAGAGCAGATTACACGGAACTCATCATCGATACCATCCAGAATGTAATCCTTGGTATCAATAATAACAGCTTTCTTTGTATGTTCTTTTACAAATCGTTCTACTCTTTCATCTAATGGTCGATATTCGTCCTCACCTTTTATTACAAATACCGGAACTCTGTCATCAACTAACTCCAATGGTCCATGGAAGAAATCAGCAGATGAAACAGTCTTTGTACGAACCCACTGCATCTCCTCTAAGATACACATTGTAAAGAGATAGGTCTCACCCCAAAGGACACCGGAGCCTGTAAACATTGTATATGGTTCATGTGCATATGTCTTTGCGATCTCGATCGCTCTTGGCTCAAATTTTTCTCTTACCGCAAGGAGATCCTTAAACAGATTTTCCATCTGATCAGCCCATCTGTCATAATGTGAAAATTCTCCTCTGTTCTTTAAGATACGGAGCATTACAAAATAGTATAATAAGTAAGAATGCTCACAGTCACCACATGCATTATAAATCGGGTCTGTCAGCAGATTTGCTAAAGGAGTTGTCTCATCCTTTGTAAATCCATATACATTGATTCCCTGATCCTTACAATATTTTACTGCCTTCAAGATCTCCATAGTATTGCCTGATGCAGAAGAGGTAAATAC
Organism: Clostridium sp. AF15-41; assembly: GCF_003604095.1. Lineage (NCBI taxonomy): Bacteria > Bacillati > Bacillota > Clostridia > Eubacteriales > Clostridiaceae > Clostridium > Clostridium sp. AF15-41. Next base: position 246,543 of record NZ_QTMQ01000002.1, on the reverse strand, counting down.
AAGAGTCTTATCTGTAATATGTTTTTTATTTTTTACCAGAAACTCACCTGCATTTTCAAGATAGATTGGAAGATCTGTATATTTCTTGGCTACTTCTACAACCGGATACCATTCTGCCCATGTTCCACCGATACCAATCATACATACGCTGTCATATTCCTTTGCCGTGATCCGGTCAATCAATGCCTCAACCTCTCCTCTTAATGAGTATGTCTTTGCTCCGTCCTTTAAATATTTCTCTGCGTCAAATTTTTTTAATGCCATAGTTCTTTCCTCCTGTTATTTTTTATTCTCCTATGATTGTTATATAAATTGTTCTATATTGCGGTCCATCATATTCACACAGATATATGTCCTGTGCACTTCCACTTTTCAGCTTTCCATCTATAACCGGGAATACACAATGATTTCCGGTCAGATGGGCTTTTAAATGTCCGGTCGGATTGCCTGCCATCGCACCGTAGGTATCTAACAGCCTTCCATGGGCATATTCTCCGTCCTCAGGAACAAGTCTTTCCATCAGATGCCCAATATCATATTCCAGGCACTCCAGTCCTTCATTAACTGCAATTCCTGTTGTCGTATGTGCTGTTATAACATATACAACACCATTTCTGATTTTGCTTTTTTCTACAACCTGCCTGATATCATCTGTAATTTTCACCAGACAGTTATATTCTTTTGTCAGCACCTCTATACTGCTATGTGTTACCATCATACCTCCAATCCCAGAAACTCAATCGCGTTCTGTCCAAATATCAGATCCTTGGTAGATTCTCTTATATCCATAGCTTCTATAGCCTTTTTCATTCTCCGCATCTCTAACCGCGGATCATCAGAGCCAAACATGATCTGATGTCTGAAGCTTCGATCGATCCAGTGCGGTCCCATATCCACTTCGAATACCTTGTGATAAAACTCCGGGGCTGTATCAAAATACAGGAATGCTGTATCCGCATAAACATTTCTGTATTTGAGCATCAGCATACAAGTTTCCTGCACCCATGGCCATCCGCAATGTGCAAGACAGATTCGAAGCTTTGGATGTCTGTATGCTGTTTCTTCAAACTCAACCGGCCTCGCATATTTAGATAAGGTATCCGGCTCTACCGACATTCCGCAATGAAACACGATCGGTTTATTATACTTCTCGCATATCTGATATATCGGCTCCATGTATTCATCTCCCGGATAGAACTTCTGCTTTGACGGATGAAGCTTCAGGCCTGCCAGATGATACTCTGCAAATGCTGTTTCAAGTATCTCTGTCGCATCCGGCCTGTGAGGATCTACACTGGCAAATCCGATAAAACGATCCGGATATGTTGCTGTCAATTCCTTTATCTGGTCATTTGTTCCTAGTATGCCTCCATATTCCGTAGTCAGATCCAGTGGAAGCAAAACCGCTTTATCCACTCCGGAACAATCCATCAAGGTTAACAGTGCATCAACCGGGATCTGATCCGTCTTGTATAAGCCATACATCTTTTTTGCAAATTCATTCTGACATTCCGTTTTGCATACCGGCTCTAAAAATGCAGGATGTACATGCATATCAATTACTATTTTTTTCACCTTACTACTACCTCCTTTTTAACCAAGGAAGCCAAAGAATGCTCCTGCTATTCCAAGTACAAGCATGATCAACATAATAAGCAACGGATTAACCTTCTTCTTCAATAACCAGTAAGTAACTCCAAATAGCAACAGCACCGGAAGGCCCGGGACAATGCCATTTAACAGATCCTGAATTGTACTTGCTTCTTCGCCGCTTCCGATCTGCGTTACAAAATTAATCGACGTCATATCCATCGTCATGCCGCCAACTACCATGATACCCATGATAGAGGCTACTTCCATAACTACCTTCATCAAACCGGATTCAACAATCTTTGCCATGGATTCACGACCCATTTTATATCCAAGGAATACTCCAAACCATCTGCAGAGATATGCCGGAATGTTAAAGATCAAAAGGAAGAGAATAGGTCCGAGAATGTTCCCCTGCAAGGCAAGTGAACATCCGATTCCTGTTGCGATTACCTTGATCGTGCCCCAGAACAGAGAATCGCCGATTCCTGCTATAGGTCCCATTAATGCTGTTTTTACTGCGCCAATCGAATCTGTATCAAAATCTGCATCCTGTGCATTTTCCTCTTCCATTGCGGCTGTGATACCCATCTGAAATGTTGCAAGATAATGGCTGGTCTGATATAACGTCAGATGACGCTTCATAGCAGCTGCCAGATCCTTCTTATCCGGATACAGTTTCTTTAAAACCGGATACATGGAAAAACAAAATCCTACATTTCCCATTCGTTCATAATTCCATGTATGTTCATATGTGATCTCTCTTAAAAACACCTTTGTGAGATCTTTTTTCGTAACTACCTTATCGTAGTCTGCATGTATCTTAGAACTCATCAAAATCACCTCCGTTATCTGCGTTTTCAACTACCGGTGCTGCCCCCTGTTGCTTGTCTCCGAATATGCCGAATGTTACTCCGATTATCACAATAAGTACGGCAAAAATCGCAACTCCTGTTGTGGATATTCCAAGGTATGATACCAGGAAAAAGCCAAGGAAGAAAAATGGTGCAACCTTGCGATTCATCATCTGCTGTGCAAGCATTGCAAAACCAAGTGCAGGAAGCAGTGCTGCTGTTATATCCATACCGGACTGAACAAATTCAGGTATTTTACCAAGAAGTGCTGTTACTGCATCACTGCCAAAATAAAATGCAAGTGGGATGCAGACAATACCAAAAAGATTCTGAAGATATCCTGCGATCAGATAATCTCTGTTAAATGCCCGTATATTACCTTTTTCAGCATCACGGTCACATTTGTGGATCATAACAAGCATCAACGGCTGGCAGATACCGGTATTTGCCGCAAGCATTACGGTTGCGATCGGAATACCAAGTACTAAAGCTGTTTCCGCTCCGGCTCCTGACTGAATCGCAAGTGAAACACCGAGCACAGTGCCTGCGATCAGATCCGGCGGATTATATGCACCGATCGATACGGCTCCTACAAGTGCAAGTTCCATAGTTGCACCCATAATAATACCGGCCGGAAGGTTTCCCATTACCAGACCTACTAACGGTCCAAGAACGATCGGTCGCTGCAGGCAGCTTGTACCAAGCAGCCATTCTGAATAACCAAGCAGGCCGATCAGAAAAATAAGTATTGTTTTTAATATCATAATCTGTCCCTCCATTCATCCGTTAAAACAGCGATTTGCATTTAATTACTTTATCAGCCGGGATCATCTGAATAAATACATCAACGCCATCATCAACCATCTCTTTTACCAGAGCCAGCTCGGCTGCATCCATATATGCGCTTCTACCATATAATTTTGCATTTTCATGGTATGCAATGTTGCCGATATTTAATGTCTTTTCTCCTGTAGCTTCAATGATTGCTTTGGCTATTTCTACCGTTTCACAGATGATAAATAATTTATATTTATCAGTTACCCCGCTTTTCAATGCCTCTACAGCTTCCGCTGTATTTTTTACTACAACCTTTGTTCCGGATGGTTTCGCCATCTTTAGTGCGTTTAATCTCAGCGGATCATTTTTAACCGTGTCACTTACCAGCAGCAGGCAATCTGCCCCTAATGATGCTGTCCATGACACTGCTACCTGTCCATGTAAGAGACGATAATCAACACGAATTGATTTAATCATATAAACCTTCTCCTTTCTTTTCTGTCAATACACAGATTAAAAATCATCATCATCATACGTTGCATTTACTGTATTACAATAAACCATCATATCTTTAGCCTCTGCAACCGCACTTTCAATTACAGATGCCGTATCCTGATCCTCTGCACTCAACAGGATACCGATCACTGCAGCCAGATTCACACCGGCAACAACATGTATCCTTGGATCAGACAATAATGCGGATGCATTATTATTCACACTTCCGCCTAAAAGATCTGTCATTATCACAATCTCTGCCTCTGAATTCGCTTCAACAATTCTCTTTAATTCCGGAAGCGGATCCGGGCATTCATCTGTATAAGCATTGATACAGGTCAGATTTTCCTGTGTACCTGCCAGCATTTCAATCGTTGTCAACATTCCTTCGGCCATCTTTCCGTGTGTTGCTAAGACATATTTTCTCATCCGTTCTCCTCCCTTCTGCTCCTTTCAAGCTTTTCTTTCATAATCCTGTCATAGTCTTCTGTTTTTGGCGAAACAGCCTGTTCCATCCGGGAAAACAGCGGATGACAAGTAAAATTATTTTTTTCTTTTGTTACATGAGCCGCTATATATTGAAACAATGCAGCTGTATATAACGGTGTGATCTCTGCCGGAAGCCGGCATGGTATCCGAATCTGTCCATTTCGTTTATCGTGAACCTGATCCGTAATCATATAGCAATGTTCCGTGATCAACGATGTTGCTTTATAAATATCATACAGTCGATCAGAGGTTTTACCACAGTCTATAAAGAAAACCGAATAATCCGGAGTTAGCTGCATATCCGGTCCATGTATAAATTCTTCGCTCTCATAATATACCGTCGAGACTTTCAGAGTTTCCTGAAATTTCAACGCTCCCTCTCTGACCGTTGCCAGATTGGCTCCATCGCCGACCAGTATTGCTTTTTCCATACACAAAAGATCCTGATATCGTTTTTGTACCAATTCTTTCGCCTGTATCAGGCAAAGCTCCTGCATTTCACAAGCTTTCCGGATCTGGCTTACTGCAGTTTCATATTCCTGATCACTGATTTCTTTTTTTTGAAAACCTATCTCCAGTATCATAAGCATCAGAAACTCGACCAAAGTAGAATATCCAAGAGTTACATAATCAATCGTTTCATTCCCAACTCCATACTCCACAAGACGATCCGTGTATCTGCTTGCACTGCCATTCTCATTCCCTGTTAACAAAACAAATGGTTGATGCTCTTTATCCAGCTCCTTCATAATTTCAATTATGTTTGTACTGCATCCACTCTGGGATATTAAAATCGTAAACCGGTTCTTTTCTCTCTCCCGGTAAACATCCAGATATTCCACTGTACTTAATACACTGATATCAAATTTACTGTATTTTAAAAGAAATGGTCGAGCTGCATATGCTGCATTCAGGGACGATCCGGATGCGATCAGACATATATCTTCTTTGTCCTGATCCAGATACCAGTCGCATATCTTTTGGGTAAGAGACTTTCTTTTATCAAGATTATCTTTCATGATACGACCGGAAACCTGAATATAATATTCCATATCCTTCTCCATTTTCATCTCCTTTTGTGGTTCTTTTTGTGAACCACTTTGTAAACATAATATACCACCTATCAACTGGTTTTGCAATACCAATTTTATATTTTTTTATACCAATTTGAAAACATGTAAAAAAACAGAGAAATTGGCATACTTGTAATACCAATTTCTCTGTTTTTTAGATATCACTGTTTTTAAATTACTGATTTCTTTTTTTTATTATCTTATTCGCTCACAACGGTTCGGTTACGTCCGGCTTCCTTCGCCTGATACAGCGAATTATCTGCCCGATTGAACCAGGCCTTTGCACTCTCTCCTTTGGAATATTCCGCAACACCACAGCTACAGGTGATTCCACTGTTATTCATGAACTGGAAGTAGTAGCATCGGAATTCTGTTCTTACATCCTCTACTACATTGATAACCTTCGGCAGTTCAATATTATTGAACAGTATAACAAATTCCTCTCCACCGTAACGGAATGCAAGACCATAGTCTTTGGATTTCTCCTTTAGCATCTTACAAAGTGCCTTGATAACCACATCACCATTGCTATGTCCGTATGTATCATTTACATTCTTGAAATGATCGATATCAAAAATCGCAATATATGCTTTCTCCCCGGTTTCTTCTGTACGCTGGATTTCTTTCTCCAGGCTCTCCTCAAAGGAACGTCTGTTATATAATCCTGTCAACGGATCTTTACGAAGCTCTGTCATAAGATTCATCTGACGAACTGTGAAGTTACCGATGGATTCCATCAGCTCTTTCGTATGCATATTCAACAGGAAGGTTACCACGCTCAAAACTAAAACCAACCCAAATGAAGCTGTTACATACGCCCCAAAGCTAATCTCCTTCCACTCAAACAGGCTATACAGACGGATATCATTAATGATCAGACTGCAGAATGTCAGAAGCGTCATCACCAGTGTAATATTCTGATTCGCAAATACGGCTGTGATCACGATTGAAACCATAGGCAACAGCGCCAGTACGATTGCATTATAATGCTCAAATGCCGGAACAATAAAGATCACAAACATCATCATGGATACCAGCCAGTCAGCTCCGTTCTCGGTCAGCTTGTTTTTTTTCAAAACATATACGGTTCCGGACAACACCCCTGCATATATGACAAGAGGAATTGCTACATATAACCCCATATACGCTCCTCGCGTCATTCCCAAATCTTTTTTTACCAGACATATGATTACTTCCACAACCATGAACATGACCGCAGCCGACAGAAATACCTTCCACAACAACAACCGCCATTTTTTACTGATATCAACATTTATTGTATCATTATTCATTACGAATTCTCCTTGTACGTTTCCACCAATTTTCTTTTCGCATGAAAGCACCCACATTTTTGATTTTACACTATATAAGCCATATCGTCCACTGTTTTTTGTCAAAAGTACCTAAAAATCGACATTTTTTGCTCCAATTATTATACATAATGTAAAAATACCTCCTGTACATATCTGCATGAACTGTTTCTTATGTACAAAAGGTATTTTCCCTGACGGTTTTTCACAGATGCTTCTGTAATAAACCATTTATTTAATTTTAATCTTTATAATGCATATCCGACTTCAAATGCCTTCAGGTTCATCTCAACTGTCTTTGGAGGAACCGTTGCTTTGATAACCTCTACCCATTTGTCATGGTCAAAATCCATATGTTTTGCAGCAACACCGATAATGATCGTATTAAATACCTTTGGATTGCCAAGCTTCTTTGCCTCTGCCATCGCATCGATGGAGATCACCTTATGCTTCTCTGACAATGTCTCTAAGATGTGTTCCGGATATTCTGCCTGACCGGTTACAACCGTGATCGGATCGATTCTCTGATCATTTGCAATAATCACGCCGTCCTTCTTCAGAAAATGAGCATAACGCATAGCTTCAAGCTTCTCAAATGCGATCAGAACATCTGCATGACCTTCTTCTACGATCGGTTCCGCAACCTTCTCACCATATCTTACATATGTAACAACACTACCGCCTCTCTGGCTCATACCATGAACCTCGGAGAGCTTTACATCATAACCTGCTGCTGTCGTGATACCACCGAGGATACGGCTTGTAAGAAGAGTTCCCTGTCCACCGACACCAACTATCATAATATTCTTTACAGCCATTAGAATTCCTCCTTTTCGATCGCATCAAACTTACAACGCTTCATACACAGTCCGCAACCATTACACATGGTCTCATCGATCTGGATCGTTCCATCCGGCTGCTTGATAACTGCCGGACATCCCGGCTTTAAGCACATACCGCACTTCTTACATTTCTCCGGAATAGCTCTGCATACACCTGTTACCTTGGTTGTCTTTAAAAGAACACAAGGAGACTTGGTGATAATAACAGAGATCTCATCCTTTGCAACTTCCTCTTTGATCAGCTTCTTTAAACCGTCAATGTCAAATGCATTGATCTCATGTACACTGTCAATACCGATCGCCTTACACAATTTATAAATGTTGATCGCATATGTAGGCTCACCCTGCAAGGTCTTACCGGTCGCTGCATGATCCTGATGTCCTGTCATACCGGTTGTTGAGTTATCAAGGATGATAACGGTTCCTGTACCCTTGTTGTAAACCATGTTCATCAGAGAGTTTACACCTGTATGCATAAATGTGGAATCACCGATAACCGCAACCCAGTTCTTGATATAATCTTTTCCTTTTGCTTTTTCCATACCATGTAATGTAGAAATGGAAGATCCCATACATACGGTTGTATCAATTACGCTAAGCGGCGCAACTGCTCCCAGTGTATAGCATCCGATATCTCCTGCTGCATGGATCTTCAGTTCGTTTAATACTGAAAATACACTTCTATGCGGGCATCCCGGACAAAGGATAGGTGGTCTAGGTGCAACCTTTGCAGGTTCTTCCTGCTCAACCTTCTCGCCAAGGATCTTCTCTCTTAACATATTTGCACTGTATTCACCCTGAACGGTCAAAAGCTCCTTACCTACTGCATCGATGCCCCATGCTCTTACCTGTGTCTCGATATGAGGCTCTAACTCCTCAATAACATACAGCTTATCAACCTTTGCCGCAAAGTCTTCAATCAACTTTCTAGGAAGCGGATTTACCATACCGAGCTTTAATACGGAGGCATTTGGCATTGCTTCCTTTACGTACTGATATGGAATACCACTGGTGATAACACCAACGCTGGTATCATTCATCTCTACACGATTGATCGGCATATCCGCACCGTCTGCTGCCATGTCCTTTAATCTCTGTTCTACAAATACATGACGAGGGATCGCATTACCCGGCATCATAACCATCTTCTTAATGTCTCTCTCGTATGGCTTGTCTTCTACTTCTACTCTGTCATTTAATTCAACAACGCCCTGTGAATGTGCCAGTCTGGTTGTTGTACGGAGCATGATCGGAGTATCGTACTTCTCGCTGCATTCAAATGCATACTTTGTGAACTCCTTTGCTTCCATACTGTCAGATGGCTCAAACACCGGAATCATCGCTGTCCTTGCTACCAGTCTGGAATCCTGTTCATTCTGTGATGAATACATACCCGGATCATCGGCTGCTACCAAAACCATACCACCCTTTACACCGGTATATGCTGCTGTAAATAATGGATCTGAAGCTACGTTCACACCTACATGCTTCATTGATACGATTGAACGGACACCGGCAAATGATGCTCCGATCGCAACCTCTGTTGCAACTTTTTCATTTGGAGACCATTCTGCATATATCTCAGGATATTTTACAATATTCTCACTGATCTCTGTACTTGGAGTACCCGGATATGCTGCTGATACCTTTACACCGGCCTCATATGCGCCTCTGGCGATCGCTGCATTACCGAGCATTATCTTTTTTTCACCCATTAATTTATCCTTCCTGTCATTTCTTATATTTGCCTTTTGGCAACTCTAATGCTTTATTATACAAGAATTATCAATAAAAGGGAAGTGCTTCTATACGTTTAAAAATAAAAAAGCATATATCAGAGAAAAAAACACCTTTTACGGCTTATATTTATTATGAATTTCGAGTATAAACAACCGGCCGTCTGTTAATCGCACTGCCACATCTGTGCTGCCGGTTCACGTTGAGGTATTTTCTCCGTCTTCCGCACCAGTTCAAGGAACTGATTCCGGTATAACTGGTCGTTGCTTGCCTGAGCCATGCTTCTTTCATCCGTCTGAACCGTGATTCCTGCTTCCGCAAGTTCTTCCACCATCTTATACGTCGCTGTTCCTTTATATGCGCTGTCCGTAAGCAGCATTCCATATACCGCAACCGCCGATGCAAAGCTCAGGTCATGGGACATTCCCTTTTGACCGCTTTCTGCCTTTATAACGGCTGTTTCCAGTGTGCTCTTATCTCCATCCGGTTCTTTGTAACGGATATTCACGGTTGCCAGTTCGCCGGAATAATCTGTACTCTGCTTTTTCGATGTATATTTTGTCTCTGCCTCCGGCACGTCAAATTCCGAATCGACCGGAACCACCTCATAGAGTGCAGTCACCACATGACCGGCTCCGATCTCGCCGCCATCCACCGTATCATCTGCAAAATCTTCTGCGGAAAGCGTACGGTTCTCATATCCGATCTGCCGATAACCTTTCACCTGCTCCGGATTGAATTCAATCTGCATTTTGACATCCTTTGCAACCGTATATAAGGTTCCACCCATTTCGTCAACCAGAACCTTCTTTGCTTCATAGACAGAATCCAGATACGAGTAATTACCGTTTCCGTGATCTGCCAATGCTTCTAATTTGTTATCCTTCAGATTATCAGAGCCAAATCCCAGAACGCTCAAGAATATACCGCTGTCCTTCTCCTCAGTGATCAATCCTACCAGATCACTCTCGCTTGTCAGCCCGACATTCAGATCCCCATCCGTCGCAAGGATCACCCGATTATTTCCGTCTTTTATAAACTGCTGCTCTGCGATCTCATATGCCGTGATCAGTCCCGCACTTCCATTTGTGCTGCCGGATGCTTCCAGCGAATCCAGTGCCTCGCATATCGTATAGGCCTCCGAACCTGCCACGCCATTTAGAACAACCGTATCCGAACCCGCATATGTAACAATACTGATCCTGTCGTTCTCATCCAGATTCTCTGCCAGCATTTTAAATGCTTTCTGTGCCAGCGGCAGTTTATTTTCCTCATACATAGAACCGGATGTATCGATCAGGAATACCAGATTGGATGCTTTCTTCTCACTCATATCGATCGCGGCCGTATTCAGTCCTACCATCATCAGCTTTGTATCTTTATTCCATGGACAATCCGCATATTCCGTATATACTGCAAACTTCTTCCCAGCCTCCGGGCCTGATACATAGTCATAATCAAAATAATTGATCATTTCTTCGACCCGGACTGCTCCTGCAGGCGGCAGCATTCCTTCTTCGATATAACTTCTGATATTGCTGTAGGAAGCTGTATCACAGTCTGCCGCAAATGTTGAAAGCGGGAAATCTTTAGCAGACACAAAACGGTGTTCTTCCTGATAGTCATACTCTCTGGTATCATAACCGGATTCTCCATATCCGATTTTTACATATTCAGAATTTGATGCACTGTCCGTTACGGAATTATATGTATCGGCAGCCGAAACTGCACTATCATAAGCCCCTTCTTCTATACCTTCCGGCACAGCCATATTTTTCTGTGACTGTCCGGATTCCGCTATATTTTCTTCAAATTCCTCTTTTACGGCTTCCTGTCTGTATCTTTCTGCGATGCTCTCCCGCTCCGTACCTGACCGGCTTTCCGTTCCCTGTCGTTCTCCATGCGTGCCTCCTGTTTCTTTCCAGCTTCCGCAGCCTGCAAGACAGCCCGCCATCATGCAGGAGATCATAACCACACTTACCATCCGTCTGATTTTTCTCATAAAAAATACCCTCCATATCTTAGTCACTATCCGATATCTGCATAATTTCTGCTCTGATCACCTCCGACGTTATCAATCGTCGAATGTGAAAACAAAATTTTACAGCTATCTATTCTCTTTATGACTAAGATACGGATGGGTATCCTCTTTTTATGGAATTTTTTCTTACAGATCAACTACTGTCTGCTTAAGATCCATGCCTGTCGTTCAGAATCATATCGGAGAAGTGTACCTGTTACTTCTTCCCCTACCGAAAATGTCTCTGCTTCTTCCGGCTGCAATACGATGTCCTGACCGATTATTAATTTCCCGGATGCATCAGATACCTGCAAGAGTTTTGCAGCATATTTTTGTACCGCATCCGGCTCTGCTGTTACAATCTCTGTGATCTGAAGTGTAACTGCTATATTACTCATTTCCTGCCATGCATCCATATCAGCTGATTCCGGCACCTGAAGATCTGTACATCCCGCATTTTCCTGTGCATCTGTCTGACTCTTTGTATGGCCTGCTTCCGCCTGAACATCGGACGAATCTCCACCGGCTCCATTCATCTGTATAGCTTCTGTTGTATTCTGTGTCGGTCTGTTGGCAGTTTCATTCTGTACTGTCTCCGGTATGGAATCCGCTGTTTCATCCACATAATCTTCCGCCCGATCGGATATATTTGAATTCTCTGCTGCATCCAGCCCATCATTTGAAACATCCGTTGTCCTGCCTGCATTTATTTCTTTCGAATGTCGCTTAGAATCAGACAGCAACGGTGTCGCGATCACTGCGGCCAGAAGAACCGCTGCGATCGCAAGAACCGGAATTACATATTTTACCTTAGAGGTTTTCTTTTGTTTTTCTTCTACATCCTTTGCTTCACGGTCAAGCCCTGCTTCAATCCGATCCCACAGATCCGGTGCATCCGCATCGATCCGGTTCAGATAAGCTTCTATGAATCTGTCTTCTTCCGTCTGTCTGTTCTTATTCTGTTCATCTCTCACAGCCTGCACCTCCTTAATTTTTGTATTGCCTGATTATAGATCCATGTGATCGTTCCGATCGGTCGCCCTTTCATTTCCGCGATTTCTTTAAATGTAAATCCTCCGACTACCTTCAGATCCAGAATCTCCTGCTCCTCCGGCTTTAGCGTGGCAACTGCCTGCTTCAATGTCAGATTCTCCACTACCTGACTCTCCATCGTCTTTCCTTCGTCTCGCTCCGGCATTTCATCCACCAGCATTTCACGATCGATCTTTCGTATCCGGTCGATCGCCATATTCTTTGCGATCGTCACAAGCCATCTCTTATGACCGGTTCCCTTCTTATAACTGTCTGCGATCCGATAAAGCTTGATGAAGAACTCCGATGTCACATCCTCCGCTTCCTCTCTCTGCCGGATCGTATCATAGACCACCGCAAAGATCAGCTTCAGATATTCGTCATACACTGCCCGAAGGCTCTCCCTGTCTCCCTGTGCGATCGCAGACATATATTTTCCAAATTCTCTGTCTGTCATTTGTCTCTCCCTATAACCGCTATACGTTTTTACCCCTGTTTTTTATGGAATTTTTCCGATTTTCTATTACTGTTCATTCCACTTCAATTTGCTAATATTCTGTCCGGATTCGTATAGACCCAATTCTCTATTATTCAAGAGGCTGTACTGCCAGCAATTCCATCACATACCCCTTTCGCTCCTTCCATGCAAATGGCCAGAACAACCGCCGCTCCGCTTCAATCCGGATATCAAAATCCTTATGCATTCCGATGTCATGACGAAGCTGCAATGCTCCTTCAATTTCTTCAGGGACAAGATTCTCCCACTGATCCATAGCGGATTCATTTACAACTGCCCATTCTAACCCGAACACCATTAATTTCTCCGTCAGCATATAGATCACATCATTTGTCCGGGTAACCGCAACTTCGTTTAATGCCCGGATCGCATTCTCGATCATCTGCAATTCTTCCTCGTCATAATTCTCCCGATACATATATAACAGGCCTGCAAATCTCGCATTCAACTGACTGTGAAGTCCTACGCAGACGCTGTAGTCAAACCTTCGTCCGATCTCCGGCAATACCCTGTGGCTGTTGTCAAATGCAACCTGTTTCAAATGCTCGATCACGATCTCTGCTTCTTCACCCTCTGCAAGCAATGCTTCAAACATTTCATAAGTCTCAAGCTCTACATTCCAGAAAGGAAGATCCACACAAATAGCATCTGTTTCCTCCAATCCATAGGTCTTACACGCCTGTGCAAGTCCCTCTGCATCCCGGTCGATCAAAACCAGCTTAAATCTCTCTGCAAGTCTTGCCAGATCGATGTCATTTGACCGTCCTGCTCCCCATATAGCAAGAACAGGCTTACACCCTCCTTCGGCCACACAATTTTCTTCTATAAAGTCTGTCAGCTTCTGTCGGTATCCCCGCCACTCTTTATAAGCATTCGGAAGAACCTCTGATGCAATCAGCCGATCCAAATATCTCATATAATTCACTTCTTTCTCGCATTATGCCGGTATGTGCAAGCACATCCGTCGCAATGCTCATTTTATCATGTCACCTGTCGGTTCCATGTTTTTTTCGCATTATGCCGGCTTGTGCAAGCACATTCCGTCGCAATGCTCATTTTATCATATCGCCTGTCGGCTCTATGTTTTTTTCGCATTATGCCGGTATGTGCAAGCACATCCGTCGCAATGCTCATTTTATCATATCGCCTGTCGGCTCTATGTTTTTTTCGCATTATGCCGATATGTGCAAGCACATCCGTCGCAATGCTCATTTTATCACGTTTTTATAGTATACTCTACCTTCAAAATGTAGTAGAATGATAAGGACAATGATTTTTTGTCTATTCATGCAAATTGATAAAATAAAGATTGCCTAAAACAGAAACGGAGATTATGAATATGTCTGCTAAAGATAATAATACAAATACAAATATATACAGAAGCTATATTGACGCTCTTCTATATCCGGAGCAGAATCCTTTTATAGAAGACATGAAACGATTCGAGGAGCTTATGATGATGTACTCCTGTGCGATCAAGGAAGTTCAGACCAAGCTGGATGTATTAAATACAGATTTCAGCGTTCGCTACAACCGAAATCCGATTGAATTTATCCAATCACGCATCAAGAAACCGGTCAGCATCGCAACAAAGCTGTCTTCAAGAGGATGTCAGGTATCCGTAGAAAATATCGTATATAATTTGAATGATGTTGCGGGACTCCGTGTTATCTGTTCCTTTATCGATGACATCTACGCCGTTGCAGAGAAGCTCATCAGTCAGAATGACATTACTCTGATTGAGGCAAAAGACTATATCAGCCATCCAAAGCCAAATGGTTACCGTAGTCTTCATCTGATCATAGAAGTTCCTGTCTTCTTTGCCGACCATACAAGAAATATGCGGGTAGAAGTTCAGATCCGTACCATCGCGATGGACTTCTGGGCAAGTCTTGACCACCAGCTCCGTTATAAAAAGGATGTCGCCGATCCCGAACTTATCTCCGGTCGCTTAAAACATTGTGCTGATGTTATCTCTCAAACAGACCTCGAAATGCAGGAGATTAAAAATATGATCTATGGAGATGGTGCTCAGCCACAGATCAAATTGTGTCTTGAAAAAAATACAGAAATTTTTTAAGAAAATCTTAGATTTTGTTTGACAAATTTATAGAACTGGTATAGAATACTATCTGTTGTTGAACAACGTGTGTATGTAGCTCAGCTGGATAGAGCACTTGGCTACGGACCAAGGTGTCGGGGGTTCGAATCCTCTCATGCACGTAGAAAAAGACAAAACCATTTCGGTTTTGTCTTTTTTATTTACTACATATGCTCATCGGGTAGAAACGGAATGTGTCATTGTTTATTATATGCACAATCAATCTGCGGGAGCAAACAAAAATACACCCCCACAGATTAGATGTGTATATGATAAACATATGACATACATGTAGTTTCGTTATGAGATGCACTCTAGCAGTCAGCACTAAGCCCTTGTCTGAACCCGTCAGGGTGAGTTTGGGCGTCTGCTGACTAATCATGCGAGTGCATCGAGTAGAAACGAAATGTGTCATTGTTTATTATATGCACAATCAATCTGTAGGGGTGTATTTTTTACAGCCCTCGCTTTTTGGCTGTGTATATCCTCTTATAACCTTGCCGCAAGAATCTGACGTTTGACCTCCTGTCCATTCAGGATAAACTCTGCACGACCGTTCTCCAGTTGTATATTCTTTTCAAGTGCTCCGATATCTGAATTGAACTCTGTAACGGCATTCGTTCCAATATCAGCATTGGAACAGTACAGCTTGGCAGACATGACCGAATTACCAAAGGCAACCGCCGCCTTGCCCTGTACCACGCTTTTAACTGCCGCATACCCGATATAGATATCCGTTCTTCCTGCACGGCATCCGATGCCATAACATTCCTTTGCACGGATATTCGACGAGATATTTACATTTTCCAGACGAACCATACAACTGTTACCGGCAATCGTTCCGATACCGGTTATAATATTACCTGCCCCCTGAAGCTTTGCCGATATATTCTCAAGCTTAATATCTGCATCACCATTTACAGATCCAATGATCGTACCGTTTGATATACCGGAATAAATATCCATGTCGCAGTATTCTATAAGCAATTCGGAATCACCGTTTACAGATCCGATACAGGCTCCTTCCTGACCTTTCATATCAAACTCATAATGTCCGCGTTTGATGTTGATAAAACCGCCAAGTCCGGAACCAATACCAATGCCCTTCATACCATTTGCATTAATGATGATTCCACCATCCTGATAGAAGTTGAGTTCGCCATGATACTCATCCAATGAATTACCAATGCCAAAGTATTTTCCCGAATTCAGATTGATCGTCAAATTACCGTCTCCTACAACCGTAAGCACTGAACTGTCCGGAACTCTGATACCTCCTGTACGTAGTTCGTTTTCTCCGGCAATCTGAAGATTTACATTACATTTCTTACCGATATCAATACACGGAATTCCGCGTTCTCCCGCAAGACTGACATTCTCAAGTATGATGGTGCCACGGAATCCATCTTCTACAGACATCAGTATATTCGGCTGGAAACCAACAGAACCTTTGATTATGATCTTTTTATTGATTCCCCGCGCTTTCTTAACCTTAATGCTTGTATATTTATTAGCGGCAAGCTGTACCAAGGAAACCGTATCATTATAATCCGTCTCATATTCTTTCTTATACAGTCTGGCATTCAGGCTCTGATTATATTGAACAATTTCATTCATCACACGTTCATCGATTGAACGCACAACATACGGCTGCGGCCTTGATGTATAATAACCCTGAATCAGATCAACGCCCAGCTTAATAACCTCCCGCAGCTCCTGTGTCAATTCAATTCCCTCTGCCAGCGTCAGAATATCATTATCATGCGCAAATTCTATAATATCCTTTACAAAATGCTGTTTCTGGATATCTTTGTGTATATCTGTCATAAGCATACGATCGATTTTTACAAACCGAGGCATGTATCGAAGCAGATTATTTACATTGGAATAACCGGAACCATAATCATCAATGGCAGTCTCAATGTTCATCTTTGCAAAGGAGTTCTTCAGCTCCTTTAACTGAACATCCCCCATCTCTGTTTCTTCTGTAAATTCAACAACAAGCTCTCCTGCATGCTGTTCCATAATCTCAGTTAATTTCTTCTTATCCTTACCTGTCAGCTGATACCCCGGAATACTGTTAATAAATACTTTCTTACCCTCAAAATCCTGAGGATGTTCCTCTATGTAATCAACCACATTAAAAAATGTCGCTTTTTCTATATCATATAAACGGTTCAGACGATCTGCACTTTCCAGCATATCAAGCGGCGAAATCTTACGCTCTGTGTCCGCACGCATTAGAGCCTCATATGCATAAACATCTCCTGTTCTGGCATTGATAATTGGCTGGAAATGATAAACAAACCGGTTATTATCCAGAATAAATTCCATCAAATGGTCATCCGCTTTCTGTTTATCCGTCAGAACACCTGCCCTTTCCTCTTTTCCTTGCTCTATGGCCTTCTTATTGTTCTTCACATTGATAGTTTCATTGATCAGATGATCCAGGGCTTCCGAACCGGAGATCATATCACAACGGATACCCGTGCAGATTTCAATCTCATATGCCTCTTTGCGCAATTCATTATACTGCTTTATCTTATCCGACAGACGTTTGATAAACGCCTCTCCGCATGTTTCATCAGATGCTTCAACCGGGAATGCAACAACGAATTCATCATTACTGATACGGGCACATATAGCATCATCATCCTGACTTTCCGATATCAGCTGCGCCAATTTTAAAATAGCGGCATCCCCTGCTTTTCTTCCATAGCTTGCATTGATATCCTTTAATTTATTAATATCAATCGCGATCACCGCTATTGATTTACCATCAAATGTCGCATTTTCACAAAGCTCATTTCCCTTCTGTAAGAAGCCCTTATAATTATACAAGCCGGTCATTGCATCACGAATCTGTGTTGCTTCCATCTGGCGCAACAACTCCCGCAGACCATTCTGACGATAAAACGCTTCCATACTCTGCATAATACTCTTTAACCAGTTTATGTAAACTTCTGTAAACTGTGCTTCTGTATCTGTAAAACCAATAACTGCATAACCAAAGCTTCGGTTATCAAAATACAATGGTGTAAAGAAAAATGTCTCCGGACACTCTCTTTGCTCAGATAGTTCCGGTATCATCTCTTTCATTTCAAATATGTCATCAAAGCTGATACGATTGTCTGTGTGTTCACTCGGTCCACATTTTATGATACGATATATCTTGTCCGTATAGCCGTTAGAACGCATTGCGTCCTCACTGATCATAACCTCCGATGAATTCCAGTAATCATTCATGCATATACTAAGCGAATGGAATGGCCGCACCTGATATACATGCTGAAATATCGTATTGAAAAAACTTCTGTGATCCCGTTCAGATAACAAATCCTCCATAAACTTGTTATAATAAGAAGAGTATCCCATCTTCGCATGATCCGTATTCCAGAAATTCTCTTTTTCATCAAAATATTTTTCTGGCTGCATTTTCCTTTCGCATCCGCAGCTTGTCCCCTGAAAGATCACGGATTCTGATTCAAATTCCGGTATCGGTTCTTTCTCAAAGGATGCATGGATATATTTCGCACAATATCTGCCGCATTCTCTGGCCGGAATATCAGCGGATGTTAACTTGCATTTCAGGTTTTTCCCTTCTTCGGTAGAATCGTAACCAATCACTGCTACCTGCTCCGGTACATGAATATGATTACTGAATAATTCTGCCGCTACCCCGATCGCCATACAGTCATTTGCACATGCGATCGCCTCCGGAAGTTTCTCTCTGGAATCCAGAATCAGCTTCACAACCTCTTTGCCGGAATCATACCAGTAATTTCCATAATAAATATTATTCGGATCAACCGGAATTCCATGCTCCGTCAGACTGTCTCTATATGCCTGTTCTCTCTGTATGGAATGAACATGATTCTTCCACCCGTCTAAAAACATAATATCGGAATAATGATGAACCTCGATCAAATGATCGATCAATTTCTTATATGGTTTATAATGATTTATCTTTACAGTCGGAAAATAACGACTGTCCTTATCTACGAAAAGAACAACTCCTGAGAATACCTCGTGAATTTTGTCTTCTAACCGGGTTGCTATATCGGTTGCCTGAATGGTATCCGGAAGAACAATGATCGCATCAAATGCATCCCATTGAATCAGATTATAAATATTCGAATCCCCAATCTGTCTATACAGAGTATCCTGAAATCTTAAGTACATGGAAAATACACATATATCGTATCCATAGACATATGCCTCCTCCATTAATCCTTTCATAAACAGGCTCTGTGAGTTCTCTTCCGCCTGCGCGATAATAACTCCAATTTTTCTGCGCTCCATACATGCTCCCCTCTAAAATACAAAATCCTTTTTTCAGTTTAGCATAATTAGGCAGAAAAGTATATAAAAATGACTAAAAAAAGTTTACACCGCGTTATTTTCTGTACATTTTATACAATTTCGACATATTGTCATACAAAAAAATATTTTTATCATATTATAAACAACAGTCCTGCAAAGTAAAAACAGTCCTGTTCTTATCCGAATAAAAGAAGTTCTTATAATCAGATAAGAAAAGCAAGACTGTTCTGCACTTGTTCATATTCTGTTTTTATATCTTATATACTGCACTAAGATACCTGTTCAAACTGTGAATTATATAGCTCTGCATAAAATCCGTTCTGTGCCATCAGTTCCTCATGATTACCCTGTTCAATGATATCGCCATCCTTCATGACCAGAATAATATCTGCATTCTTGATCGTAGATAACCGGTGCGCAATAACAAAGCTTGTTCTGCCCTTCATCAGATTATCCATCGCGCGCTGAATGCTGTGTTCTGTTCTGGTATCAACGGAAGAGGTCGCTTCATCCAGGATCAGAACCGGATTATTTGCAAGGATTGCTCTTGCAATCGTAAGAAGCTGTTTCTGTCCCTGTGAAATATTCGTCACTTCCTCATTCAGTTCCATCTGATAACCACCCGGAAGTGCCGAGATAAATCGATGTGCATGAGCTGCCTTTGCTGCCGCAATTACTTCCTCATCCGTCGCATCCAGTCTTCCATAACGGATATTCTCCATGATCGTCCCCTTAAACAGCCATGTTTCCTGAAGAACCATACCGAGAGCATCACGAAGCTCTCTTCGATTATATTCTTTAACATTGTGACCATCTAACAGGATGGCTCCTTCATTTACATCATAGAACCGCATCAGCAGCTTAACCATAGTGGTCTTACCTGCTCCGGTCGGACCAACGATCGCTACCTGTTTGCCCGGATCAACATGAACACTGAAATCATGTATAATGATCTTCTCAGGATCGTATCCGAACTTTACATGACGGAAATCTACTTCACCCTTTATATCCTCGACAGAAGCAGGATGCTCAACAACCTGAACCTCCTCTTCTTCCTCTAACAGTTCAAATACACGTTCCGCCGCTGCTGCCATCTGCTGCATCATATTTGTAACCTGTGCTACCTGCTGGATCGGCTGTGTAAAATTCTTCACATATTGGATAAATGCCTGAATATCACCGATCGTGATCGTACCACGAATGGCAAGAGCCGCACCAGAAATAGCTACGCCTACATATCCGAGATTGCCGACAAACATCATAACCGGTTGCATCAGACCGGAAAAGAACTGGGCTTTCCATGCGGATTTGTATAAGACTTCATTTGTCTCATGGAATTCCTTTAAGGTTGTTTCCTCTTTGTTAAATGCTTTGATTACCGTATGTCCGCCATAAACTTCTTCAACCTGTCCGTTGATATGTCCGACATACTCCTGCTGCTGTTTAAAGAAACGCTGTGACTTCTTAATGATGATACCCATTAATGCCACACTGATCGGCAGGATGATAATTGCGATCATCGTCATAAGCGGGCTGATCGTAAGCATCATGATAAATACACCGATAACAGTCGATACCGAAGTAATAAGCTGTGTGATACTCTGATTTAATCCGTTTCCCATCGTATCAATATCATTTGTAATACGAGATAATACCTCACCATAGGTTCTGGATTCAAAATACTTAAGTGGCATACGGTTGATCTTCTCAGATACATCCTTACGCATCTTGTAACATAGCTTCTGGGTTACACCTGTCATGATGATACCCTGTGTAAAGTTAAATAATACACTTAACAGATACAGTCCCATACAGAACAGGAGAATCTTACCGATATAGGTGAAATCGATTCCACCGATTCCGTTTATCTTCCGCATAATGCCTTCTGATAATGCTGTCGTTGCCTTACCGAGTACCTTCGGGCAGACAACATTGAATACTGTACTGAACACCGCAATGACCATGACCACGATCACTGCCGGCAGATATTTCCTTGAATAACGAACCAACTTCGATATGGTTCCTTTAAAATCCTTTGCTTTCTCGCCGCCTCCCATTCCAGGAGGTCCCATATGTCGTCCACCACGTCTTGGTCTGTTTCCTTCCATGTCTGTTACCTTCCTTTCCTGAGTTCTTACGCTATGCTCGCCGCAATCTCTTTTTCAGATAATTGCGAACGGGCGATCTGTTCATATACCGGACAATTCTCCATCAGCTCTTTGTGTGTACCCTTGCCTACGATCTTTCCTTCATCCAGTACCAAGATCTGGTCTGCATGTAAGATCGTACTGACACGCTGGGCAACGATGAATACCGTACTGTCTGTCATATCTTCACGAAGTGCTTTTCTGACTGCTACATCCGTCTTGAAATCAAGAGCGGAGAAGCTGTCGTCAAATATATATATCTTTGCATTCCGGGCTACTGCTCTGGCGATCGCAAGTCTCTGCTTCTGACCGCCGGAAACATTTGTACCACCCTGTGAAATGCTGCTGTCATACTGTTTATCCTTTTCCTCGATAAAATCTGTTGCCTGTGCGATCGCTGCCGCTTTCTTCATCTGTTCATCGCTTGCATCCTCTGCACCAAACCGGATATTAGATGCGATCGTGCCGGAGAACAGCACACCCTTCTGCGGCACATAACCGATATTCTCCCGAAGGCTCTCAATTGATACATCCCGGATATCCGTTCCGTCGATCGTGATCTTACCACCTGTGACATCATAGAATCTTGGCATAAGCTGCACCAGGGAAGATTTACCGCAGCCGGTACTTCCTATGATTGCTGTCGTCTCGCCCGGTCTTGCTTCAAAATCAAGATCTGTCAGAACATCTTCATCCGCTCCCGGATATGCGAAGCTTACATGTTCGTAACGGACAACACCCTTTACAGCTTCTAACTTCTTACAATCCGGCTTGTCACAGATCGTACTCTCTGTATCAATAACTTCCTTGATTCGGTCTGCTGCCACACCTGCCCTTGGAAGCATAACGGATAACATACCGATCATTAAGAAGGACATAATGATCATCATCGTATAAGTAATAAACGCTGTCATGGATCCAACCTGAAGCTCACCCGAATCGATTCTGTGAGCCGCAACCCACTCGATCAGGATCGTAACCGCATACATAATAAACATCAGAACCGGCATCATAAATGTCATTACGCGGTTTACAAATAATGATGTCTTTGTCAGATCCTTATTCGCCTTATCAAAACGTTCTTCTTCGAACTTCTCTCTGCCAAATGCCCGGATAACCGGAATACCGGTCAGGATCTCTCTGGACACAAGATTAACACGATCAACCAGATCCTGCATGATCTTGAACTTTGGAAGTGCAATTGCCATTAACACTCCGAGAACAACCAGGATACCTGCTACCGCAACTACGATCACCCATCCCATGCTGGCGCCACTCTCTACAACCTTTATGACACCGCCAACTGCCAGAACCGGTGCATATAAAACCATACGGAGCAGCATAACCGTAACCATCTGGATCTGTTGAACGTCATTTGTCGAACGCGTGATCAGGGATGCAGTCGAGAACCGATTGATCTCTGCATCTGAGAATGAAATAACCCGCTTGAAAATGCTTTCTCGCAGATCACAGCCCACACCTGCAGCTACTCTTGCGGCTACCAGACCGGTAAGTATCGCCGATGCAACCATTAACAATGTCATAAGGATCATCTCTACACCGACACGTTTCAGATAGGACATCTGGATATCCTTATAATTATAATCCATACTATCATAACAGGTTCTTGTACAGGTAATGGCAGATGACATCATCATATCATCCCCCATACTGTCACGCATGGAATCGATCATCTGCTTCATCTGCGTTCCCATCTGACTCCACATCTCAGGCGGCAGCTCGTCCAATGTCATACCGCTTGCTGCAAGCATCTGCTTTAACTGATTATCTTCATCTGAATCCACCATCGTATATGGATAATAATACATCATCATCGGCTCCATACACGCCTGATCGATCTCATCTATATGATCCTTGCCGTCATCTGTCATATGGTATATGCCATCATCCGACTGCTCATAATACTTTTCCCACACCGTCACATCATCTTCATCCATAAACCCTTTAATAATGGTATACGCTTTTTCCGGGATCTGCAACGGACTGCAATGATCAATGCCGTAATTCTGGATACCGGTATCGATCAGCTTCGACGTATAATCCGGTAATGCCAGATCACAATATGCCTGAACGATCAATAACAGAACAATGATCAGAACCGATTTCCAATATGGCTTCAAATTCTTAATTATCTGCATAGTTTCACCTCTCTATAATTTTCGCATGTAGAGGTATTCTATCACTACCTATATAAAAGTCAATTAAATTCCCATAAAAAATGAATGAAAAAAGACCCGCCTGTCGATTGACAAACGGGTCTTCCTGTATATTAATACTTTGTATATTGGGAGGCTTTATTTTACTGTAACCTTTAAGACCTTACGCGCACCATTCTGTGCTATGGCATATACATAGCATTTTCCTTTCTTCTTGCCCTTGATCCTACCGGCCTGAGTAACTGTAGCTATCTTCTTATTTGTTGAAAACCAGCGAATCTTCTCGCAATGTCTCTTTAATTTTTTGCCCTTTGGCATTTTTACAGTTGCTTCAAGCAGTACAGATTTCTTCTTTTTCACTGTTACCTTTGAAACAGTCTTTTTCTTAGTTGTTTTAACTACAACAGCTGTCGGATTGCTGTATTTGTACTTTTTGGTAGCAGTAATTGTATGAAGCTGGTATGATTTACCAATTGCCTTCTTTACAGTCTTTCCTGTTTTGGCATCCTTCACATTCTTGTATGCTATTACCTTAAACTTATAGAATGTATTTTTCTTTAATTTCTTACCACCTGCAATTTTGGTAACCTTACAGCTGACATTCTTTTTGTTCTTAAATTTCTTAGCGCTTACAGTTTTGATCTTGTTGTATTTGTATACTTTCTTTTTGGTATTACAGTAATTACCATAAATTATATATCCATCTGCTCCCTTTACATTTTCCCAACGTAAAGTAACTGTCTTTGTTGTGGCAGATGCTCTACCGGTTAACTGTCCCATTGTATACTTATCAACAGCATCGCTCTTAACCCAGTTATCAAATTTCTTTGTTCCCGGTACATAAGAGCTTACCGAAGTTGTCTCCTGCTTCTGAGCAGGTGTATCAGGCTTGGATTCACCCGGCTTCGGATCTTCAACAACTGTAATCTGTGTAATCTTGCCTGCAACCTTCAGAACAATAACCTGAACGATCTTACTGTTGTTCATTCCGTCTTTTCCAGCTATTGCCGTAATTGTAGTACTGTCTTTTGTTAATTTAATCGGTCCGTTGTATACTGTTCCGTTTGAGGCTGATGGTGTTGTTCCATCTATTGTATATATAATTGTAGCACCTGCCGTCTTACTTGACAGAATCAACGAGGTACCATCTGCTGATTTTTCTGCAACCGGCATCTCAACCTGCTGCTGTTTGCTATCATCTGCCGATACCGGATTTGATAAGATCACCGGCATACTTGCATAATCTGTAAATAAGGATTCATCGATTCCCATAGTCGCCGGATCATCCGCACTAATATCTTCTGCAACAATATATACTTTATAACTCTGGAACAGATTATCTGCTGTACATCCATTTCCAATCTTTGCGGCAACTGATGCAAGATCCATCTGCAGGCTTCCTGTCAGGTTAGATGATACATCTGTTAGCTTACCGTATGCCTTAATCTTTGCTCCGTCGGCATTATATACCTTATCGGTAACAAAATACGAAAGCTGTGAAACATTATCTTTTTTCTTTCCTGTTATCTCGTATGGAATAGTAATCGTATTACCTGTCTTTGTAATTACACTGTCGGTAATTTGTACATTCATGCCGGAATCCAGTAATGTAAATTTGTAAGATGCACCGACCTTACCTGCTGTTCCGTCTACAAGGGTTGTAAATAAAATATCTTTCTTATCTATATTGAAAGCAGGTGACGGATAATATGGTGACGACGTTACACCCATGCTTACAGCACCTGTATTTGAATATCCCATAGCATATGGGTATGAATTTGCAGTACCGGTACTTATCCAATGATAAGTTGTACGGCATCCCCAGCCATTTCCCGGTTTACTTCTCTGAGCAGCATTTTTATAAGTATTTGGATAACCGTAGCTTGTGTTTGCCGCTTCCGTAAGGTCAAGAGCAAATACCTTTTCGTTTGTAATCGGCATATAGCTGATCTCAGCTTTATTCCAGAAATATGTATCTCCATCCTTAGCATTTTTTCCGGTTTTTGTAGATGCGACAATCGTCTCCTTCTCTGTATCCGAGAAGCCATACAGGAATCCGTCTATCTTATCCGAGATACAGTTAACCGGTGCATTCGCATCATTTTTGGATGATTCGTTATTTAACCATTTATACATATTACTGTCTTCCCATGAAACAGTACCTGATGAGAACATGATCGGAATTTTAATAAGCTGTTCGTCACAGTCAAGAAGCATACTATCTGTTCCTGTCTTAAAATCTTCTCCTGATGCTGTATCAAGTACACGATATTTTACAGGTTCTCCATTATACTGACCATAGTATACATAACTGCCCTTCCATTCCTCATTCACATCAAGCGTTTCTCCCGGATGTGAACCATATGGTGTATCGATACCTGAAGTACCATTCTCTATTACAGTCTTATCATCATCTGCTACCATACCTTCATTTGCCGGTTTTGACAATAATACCGGTGTACTGGCCAGATCAGCAAATAAACCTTCGTTTATATCTGTTGTACGATCCCTATCTGCCTGTACACTCTCTGCAACAAGATAAACCATATAATTATCAAAGAGTGTATCAGCTGTACATCCACCGCCAACCTGTTCTGCAATAGCTGCAAGATTCAACTTTGCATTACCGGCTTTACCGCCACTGACGGAAGCAATCTTGCCATATGCTCTTATCTTTGCACCCTCAGCATCAAACTGCTTATTTGTGACAAGATAAGACAACTGATTTACACTTGTGCCATTTGATCCATAGATATTATATGGAACAGCCACAATATTGCCTGATTTCGTTGTACTGCTTGATGTAACAGCAAGCTTAATGTTATTATCAAGCATTGTTAACTTATAGGCAGCACCATATTTTCCGGCAGTTCCTTCTACAAGTGAATTGAATAACACCTTATTGGTGTCAATATTAAATGCCGGATTTGCATAACCATAAGTTTTACCATCTGCTGCGCCTGTTAAGGTTACATCATGAAAAGCTCCCTCACAATTTACACAATTTACCTGACCATAAAAATGATACTTTGTTGATGTGCTTCCGTATCCTGATCGAAGAAAATACCAACCGACTTTGTTTTTGCCTCGTTGTTTCATGGTTGAAAGTGAATTCGGATATCCATACGATTTATTTGTTATCTCTGCTTCATCTAATGCAAATACTTTTTCGCCTGTCAATGGTACAAATTTATAGTATTTGATTGCACCGGGAGCAAACTCACCCTTTCCGTCTTCACCGGAACGTATCTTCTTGTTACTGCTTACAATCGCAGCTTGCTCTGCATCTGAAAAGTATCTTAAAAATCCACTCATATTGCTCTGAGTATATGCATTATATATCGCTGTGTCTGTGCTGTTCATCCACTTATAAACATCACTGTTTTTCCAGTCATTCGCAGACGCATCTACATCATAATAGAGAACCTCAACTCCGGATTCGCAGTCAAGAAGCATACTGTCTGTTCCTGTCTGGAAGTCTTTTTTCGAATCTGTATCTAATACACGATAACGGATAGGACTTTCCTTGTATTTTCCGTAGTATACATAGTTGCCCTTCCAGTCGTCAGAACTTGTATCTGAACCATATGGATTGATGATGCCATCAATTCCAAGACCCGAAACCGTTTTTGTCTTCTGTACAGCGGCTTCTACCTTTGGTATCGAAGCAAGCGGCGGTAAGATGCTGATAGTCATAACAGCTCCCAGCACAAGCGCTGCACCCCGCTTAAATATTTCTTTTTTCATAATTTCCTCCATGTGAATTTAATCATTTCTACTTAACTGTAACTTTGATCTTCTTTCTTGCCCCATTCTGCGCAAGCGCATATACGTAACACTTACCCTTCTTTTTAGCTTTGATCCTTCCGGCCTGTGTTACGGTTGCAATCTTCTTATTTGTTGAAATCCAACGGATTTCCTCACAATGTTTTTTCAGCTTCTTTCTCTTCGGCATACTTGCACGGGCATCTAAAAGAACAGATTTCTTTTTCTTTAATGTGACAGCTGATATCTTCTTATTCTTTGTGGTTGTCACAATAACGCCCTTTGGATTTCCGTATTTACCGGACTTAGTCTCAATAATTGTATGAAGCTGATATGATTTTCCTATTGCTTTTTTTACTGTTTTTCCGCTCTTGGAATCTTTAACATTCTTATATGCAACTACCTTAAATTTGTAAAATGTATTCTTTTTAAGCTTCTGTTTGCCAACTACTTTTGTAAGCTTACAGCTGGCAGTGCTCTTATTCTTAAATTTTTTTGCACTAATTGTTTTAATCTTTTTGTATTTGTATTTCTTAGCCTTTGTATTGCAGTAATTACCATAAATAATATAACCGTCTGCATCCTTCAGATTCTCCCAACGAAGCGTAACTGCCTTTGTTGTTGCAGATGCTCTACCGGTCAACTGCCCCTTTGTCAGAGAATCTACCTTATCACTGGTCAGCCATTTTTCATATTCGACTGTTCCGGGCTTATACTGTTCTTCTGTTTTTTTCTGATCAGTAGATGGTGTCGGATTTGGTGTTGGTGTCGGATCTGATGTTCCATCGGTCTTAATTACAATAGTACCATCTGCTCCCTTGATAACGATCAACTGTATAACCATACTGTTATCCATACCATCCTTTGCAGCAATGGCTGTTATAGTGCTGGTTCCGGTCGGAAAAGATATTGGCCCTGTATATTTGGTTCCGTTTTTCTGATCAGGAATGCTTCCATCTAAAGTATAATAAATATCTGCGCCCTCTGTTCCTGATGAGATTATCAAAGAGGTCTTATCATCCGAAACTTTAGCAACCGGCTGTTTTACGGTCTCGCGCACCCCTGTCTCCTTGCTAACAGAAGCCAGACAATATGGCAGACTTGCATAATCAGAATAATTTCCATCTGTTACACACTCAGCAAGAAGATATACCTGATAATCTGTTCCCCAAGTACCTGTCAATGTCTGTGGTAAAGTAAATGTACCGGTGCCTATTGACTGTGTTGTATTTCCGGATAATGCTCCATAATATAACACCTTGGCATCCTTATCGGTATATGCCTTATCCGTTATTAATACAGATACCTGATTAACCGGATTTTGTGAATTTCTACTATCTGAATATGTATATGGAATCGTTACTGTTCCATCAGCAGCAAGAACCGCTTCTTTTCCTGATGTTAACTGTATTGTTTTATTTGTATCTTTCAAAGTCAAAGTCCAATCATTTACCGCACTCTCTTTTATCTGTGCGGAAGATGCTGTTATTGCTTTCTTCTTATCGAATCCGACTGCAGTTGAAAACAGGACTCCACTTGTATTCATATTAAATGCCGGACAAACACCAATGTTATCATCCATACATTCGGCATCTAACTGAAAATTACCCAATGAATCCAACCATACCACTTTCATTGAATTAGCCTTAGAAGACCGTAACCACCAATAATCTCCCGATACATTCTTATTGGTAGACTGCTGGTCTGCATATAGATTCCGAATCTCCTTTGCCGAAAGAATAAAGATATAATCTTCAGCTGCCTCATCCTTTACAGATACGGTTCTTGATTCATCTTCCAGATAAGTTCGTATCGTATATGTATTTTCTTTTAATGTCGTAGGCATAAGCAGATTCGCTTCTACTTTTGAAAACAACGCACCCTGCTCTGCATTTCTTGAATCAACATATTTGCTGTTCAATAATTTCTCCAGATCACTACCGTTCCATCCATTCGATGATTCATCAAAATAACTACGGTATAAAATAGAATCTGAATCAAGCAATACATAATCCTGTGCAGCACCTACACTCTGTGTCTCAGTACTTTTTCCAAGCACACGATATGCAACAGGACTTTTACCGGTCGCATCAGATATAAGATTTCCATAATATACCTTTGCTCCTGTTGATTTACTCCATGATGTTGAATCCGTATACAAAGATGACATACCGAGATTCACTTCATACTTCACCGGGCTTGCATCCGAAGCAGCTCTTGCTGTTGAGCCTGTTCCCAATGGCGGCACAATGCTGACTGCAACTGCAGTACTTAATGCAAATGCCATTCCTCTCCTGAAAACATTCTTTTTCATAATTACCTCCATTTTTCTGTTCCTTTGTTGTAATTTTGAAGATATCAATCTACATATTTGAAGTATATATTGTCATATTTTAAATATCAAGTGTTACCAAGCATCTATTTTTATTTTTGTATATATGCACAGAAAATATATGCTTTCTACAAAAAACTGCGACATTTTTATGTAAATGAACTAACCATATGGCTAGATTAAGCCATTTTTATAATTATCGTTTTTATCTTTGTATTTTAAATGTCATATTTTTAATATCAGTTGTTACATCATGTCTAATTTATATTTTGTAGGAATATACATAAAATATATGGTTGAGGTGATTAAATGAGTAAACACGCTGAGGTGACTCATAATGATAAGCGATATATAGAATTGGGGTATAATATTTCGTATTATCGCAAGCATAAGGGCTATACCCAGGAACAACTTGCAGAAAAACTGGACATTTCAAGACAACATCTGGGTGCCATCGAAGCCCCTAACATCGTTCGATCCGTTTCGCTGGATTTGTTGTTTAATATTGCAGATGCACTTGAGGTAGACGTTCGTGAGCTTCTGGATTTTCACGGAAATGCCTAAAAAAAGATATGACGTAGATTCCAAATGGAACTTACGCCATATCTTTTTATTTATAAGAACTTTTTATAATTAGTCTACTTTGATCTCTTTGATCCATCCTTCAGGAGCTTCGATTCTGCCCATCTGGATACCTGTTAATGTATCATAGAGCTTCTGGATAACCGGTCCCATCTTCTCCATTCCACTTGGGAAGCAGATCTCTTTGCCATGATCAACAATCTTGCCTACCGGCGAGATAACGGCTGCTGTACCACACAGACCACACTCTGCAAAATCTTTTACCTCATCGAAGTATACTTCTCTGTGCTCAACCTTCAGTCCGAGGTACTTCTCAGCAACTACCATAAGAGAACGTCTTGTAATAGATGGAAGGATACTGTTTGATTTAGGTGTTACAACTGTGCCATCCTTTGTTACGAAGATGAAGTTTGCTCCACCTGTCTCCTCTACCTTTGTTCTGGTTGCTGCATCCAAGTACATATTCTCATCATAACCTTCCTGATGAGCTGTAACGATTGCATGAAGGCTCATTGCATAGTTCAGACCGGCCTTGATATGACCTGTTCCATGAGGTGCCGCACGATCGAAATCAGAAACCTTAATTGTAATCGGCTTTGCACCACCCTTAAAGTAAGGACCTACAGGTGTACAGAACATTCTGAACTGATACTCGTCTGCCGGCTTAACACCGATTACAGGATTTGTACCAAACATATATGGTCTGATATAAAGTGTTGCTCCTGAACCATATGGTGGAACAAAACCAGCATTCGCTCTTACTGTCTCTTCTACTGCCTTTACAAATCTATCTTCCGGGAATGCAGGCATCTCAAGTCTCTTTGCTGAATCTGCCATTCTGCTTGCATTCAGGTCAGGACGGAAACATACGATCCTGCCATCCTCTGTTGTATATGCCTTTAATCCCTCAAATACTGTCTGGGCATACTGGAGAACACCTGCACATTCGCTTAATACGATATTGGCATCATCTGTTAATGTTCCTTCATCCCATGCACCATTCTTAAAGTTTGATACATATCTCTTATCTGTCTTGATATACCCAAAACCGATATTAGACCAGTCAATGTTTTTCTTTTCCATAACTACTCATCCTTTCAGTTTCTGTTTCGTAAAAAATAATATTCATAGTTTCTGTTATAGCACATTCTTTTCTCAATTTCTATAGTATTGATAATTTTTTTACTGTTCAAATATATATTTTACCATATCTGATACGGCATTGCTGTCCTTATGCTTTAAGGTTCGTTTTGCAAGAGGCACGCGATCCGTAATAATATTATCCACACCGATCGCCATCATACGACGCATCTCACTGCTGGTATTTACCGTCCATGCACACACCATGATACCTTTCTTATGCGCTCCGGCTACCACCTGCCTGGTCAGATATCTGGCATCAATACTTAATACATCCATGGCCTCATAATTCGTCCGATTGCTGTATCCGAAGCTGTATATATAGCCGGTTACAATATCAGGATCATCCTTCTTGATCCGCACAAGAGATCGTTGCTTAAAAGATGTGACAATACATTGCTCTTCCATATGATTCTCCCGGAGCAGTTCAGCAACTTTTTTCTCCAGTTCACCATCATTCCGAACTGTTTTCAGTTCTATATTCATCATTACTTTACCTTTGCAGGTGTCGATCGCATCCTTCAAAGTCGGAATCTTGGTTCCGGCATATTCTTCCGGATATTCTGCTCCGGCATCTAACTGCTGCAGTTCCTCATATGTACTGTCACAGACTAACTTATCAACGCCTGTCGTCCGTTCCGTCGACGGATCATGCATTAGCACCAATTCTCCATCCGAAGT
Source organism: Clostridium sp. AF15-41 (assembly GCF_003604095.1). Classification (NCBI taxonomy): domain Bacteria; kingdom Bacillati; phylum Bacillota; class Clostridia; order Eubacteriales; family Clostridiaceae; genus Clostridium; species Clostridium sp. AF15-41. The sequence continues at coordinate 214,559 of NZ_QTMQ01000002.1, read as the reverse complement.
CAACCGAACATCCATCTCCACATAGTCTGCCCCTTCTTCGATCGCCTTCTCAAATGCCGGGATCGTATTTTCAGGAGCTTCGCTGCTGGAACCTCTATGCGCTGTGACCAGTGTTGCCCCAAGGGAAGCATATGTCGGTGTAGCACCGGCAGACAAAAAACGAACATTCAGATATACTGCAAGCATACAGGCTACAGCAACCAGACTTACAAGTACATAATGAGTCTGCTTTTTCAGATCTGCATCATCCACATGGTACATAAGCATCTTCGGTCGAGCAAGCTGCAATACCGCCGATATATTGAACATACCGCAGATAAAAAGCAGCAAAGCACCTACCACGATATTGATATTATTATATACCTCATAGAACAGAATAAGCACATTATCTCCATCGGATTTTGCTTTTATCACCAATACACTTACAACGATAAAAATCGCATATAACAATACGCAGAACAATCCGACAAATATCTCCCATAACGCCTGGAATATAAAATGATGCACCGATTCCCGACAGGTCAGTCTGGTCTGTCCCGCTGCCTTTGCAGTCTCCTCATTCCCCAGTATCAACAAACGGATATATGGAATTTTTACCGACATAATCCAGATACTGATCAGATAGATTACTATAAATCCTATCCAAAATGCCTTCTTGCCTGTTTCTCTGATACAAAGCTTCAGCAGATATTTGGTAACTGTGTTATTATTCAACGCCATCAAAAACGGCGGCATATATACCGCAAATGCAAATGGAAGCATATAAAAGATACGACCAATCTTCTTTTTACCGAAGAAACGAAAGAAATACTTCTCAACCTGTACCAGATATCCGAACAGTCCTTGTCTGCTGTGCCTGAGTGCCGCATCAAACAGCACAACATACATCGTAAGGTTCAATAACATAAATACCATGAGCAATACGATCAAAAGCAGCATATATATGATCGTTCCCGGTTTTACCAGAACATCTAAAAAGTTCTCCTTCGTGACAGAACTGTAACCGGATAATTTAATTGCAAGATAAAATCCTCGAAATACAACAGGAATCAGGATAAATGACGAAACGACCAGAAACGCAAGCTGACACAGCACCACCCTTATTTTATTATGTGCCAGAAAATATCTGACTCGGAGTATATATCCCGCTTTCATATCTGTCTGCCTCCCGGTTGTTTGTTCAAAACAGGCATTGCAGAATATTCAATGCTCTATTTACAATACGTTTCTGCAATTGCCTGTTTAATCTCATAGTCTATATTATAGGCACAACCAAAGCTATCTGCAAGCACTCTCTGCCACAATAATCTGACAACCGAACACATCCGGTTTTTAGCAGTATATAAAAACCAGGGGAAATATTCTACACAGTTAATCGTACTCACCATAACGCACTATAAAAACTGCATGCTGTACATATAAAGGCAGGGGCTTACCCTTGGTTATTAGTCCTGCCATCATAATATGACATATGTGAGGATTTCGTTATTCGCTGCATATTGTCAGTAAATACGAGTGCCTGTCTGAGCCGAAGGCGAGTTGGCACAGGAGTATTTACGAATCAGACATATGCAGTGAATAGAAACCGCAACAAGTCATTTATGATGGCAGAACTAAAAAACAAGAAGTAAGCCCCTATCGTATATCCAGGTTTAGAAGCCGGTGTTTCGGTTATCGATGATACGCTTTGCCTTACCCTCGGAACGAGCAATAGACTTCGGCGGAAGCAGTTCTACCTTGGCACTGATCAGTAGAGTCTGCTTGATCTGTGTCTTGATATATGCAGCCAGCTTCTCAAGCTTATCCGCATCGTTTATATCAACATCATCCTTTAATTCCACCTGAACAGTAAGCTTATCCTGTGAATTCACACGATCAACTACCAGCATATAATGTGCAGATGCTTCTTTCACACCCATCAGTACAGCTTCAATCTGACTTGGGAATACATTGACGCCACGAACAACAAGCATATCATCGGTACGTCCTGTGATACGGCTCATCTTAACTGTTGTTCTTCCACAAGCACATGTTCCGTGATGTAAAGTACAGATATCATGCGTTCTGTAACGGATCATAGGCGCACCTGTCTTGGTCAGTGTAGTAAATACCAGTTCACCCGGTGTATCATCCGGAAGCGGTTCTTCTGTTACCGGATCGATGATCTCTGCAAGCACATGATCTTCATTGATATGCATACCATGCTTTTCCATGCATTCAAATGCAACACCGGGACCACCGATCTCCGTAAGTCCATAGATATCGAGTGCATCAAAATCAAGCAGATCTTCCAGATGCTGTCTCATTTCCTCTGTCCATGGCTCTGCACCAAAACAACCGGATTTCAGTTTTAATTCTTCCGGCTTGATTCCCATTTCATGGATGGTTTCTGCCAGATATGTTGCATAAGATGGTGTACAGCAAAGCATCGTAGCACCAAGCTCTTTCATCATTATAATCTGTCTCTGTGTATTACCGGATGACATTGGAATTACTGTAGCCCCAATCTCTGTTGCACCCTGATGTGCCCCCAGTCCGCCAGTAAATAAACCATAACCATAAGCAATCTGAATGATATCATCCTTTGTACCGCCTGCAGCAGTCAGTGCTCTGGCAACCATCTCTGTCCATACCTTAATATCATTTTCCGTATATCCTGATACGATCGGCTTTCCGGTTGTTCCTGAAGAACCCTGAATACGTACAATATCTTTAAGATCTGCAGCAAATAGTCCATATGGGAAATTATCTCTCAAATCGGTTTTCTGCGTAAATGGAAGCTTTACGATATCTTCAATTCCATTAATATCTTCCGGTTTTACTCCGGCTTCGTCCATTCTCTTTCTGTAAGCCGGAACATTATTATATTCCAACTCTACGGTAGCTCTCAGTCTCTCTCCCTGAAGCTTTTTTCTTTCATCAAAATCCATACATTCCATTGCATCGTTATAGATGTAATGAATCTTCTTCTGTCTCATATGTGACTATCCTCCATGTCTGATCTTGGCTTTACTTTTTCGCTTTTATGTTTTTCCACACTAAAGCGTTTACCCATAAAAATTTTAGCTGAGCAGCCTGTATATGTCAAGGAAGTTTTTACCTTCCCTTAAAGATTTTCCATATAGTACAAAACGACCACCACACAGGCGCGTCCTGCATGATGGTCGTTCTGTCAATATATTGGTATATAAGATTTACGCAAATCTTGTTGTGTTAATCTTTACACCAGGACCCATTGTTGAAGCAATTACAACGCTCTTAAGGTACTGTCCCTTAGCAGCTGATGGCTTTGCTTTTACAATAGCATCCATTAAGGTCTGGAAGTTTTCGTCTAACTGTTCCTCTGTAAAGGAAGCTTTTCCCACTGGCACATGGATAATATTGGCTTTGTCAAGTCTGTACTCTATCTTACCGGCTTTGATATCGTTAACAGCTTTTGTTACGTCCATTGTAACTGTACCAGCCTTAGGGTTTGGCATTAAGCCCTTAGGTCCAAGTACACGACCAAGACGTCCAACAACACCCATCATATCAGGTGTAGCTACAACAACATCGAAATCTAACCATCCGTCTTTCTGGATCTTTGGAACTAATTCCTCACCACCTGCGTAATCAGCACCGGCAGCAAGAGCTTCGTCTACCTTAGCTCCCTTAGCGAATACGAGAACCTTAACTGTCTTACCTGTTCCATGAGGTAATACAACTGCACCACGTACCTGCTGATCTGCGTGACGTCCATCAACGCCCAGTCTTAAGTGAGCTTCGATTGTCTCATCAAATTTAGCTGTAGCCATCTTCTTTACCAAAGCAACTGCCTCTTCGAATTCGTAAACGGCTGTTTTGTCATAGAGCTTGCTTGCATCTATATATTTCTTACTCTTCTTCATTATAAACCTCCTGTGGTCTTATCGGGAGCGACCCTCCCACCAAAATGTTTTTATTCTTAATTACTCTTCAACTGTAACGCCCATTGAACGAGCTGTTCCAGCGATCATGCTCATAGCAGTTTCAAGGCTTGCAGCATTTAAATCTTTCATCTTAAGTTCGGCAATTTCCTGAACCTTAGCCTTTGAGATAGTTGCAACCTTTGTCTTCTTTGAGTTAGCTGAACCGGATTTGATATTACAAGCCTTCTTGATCAGAAGTGCTGCAGGAGGAGTCTTAGTGATAAAGCTAAAGCTCTTATCCTGATAAACTGTAATAACAACAGGAATGATCATATCTCCTTCGTTAGCAGTTCTAGCATTGAATTCTTTTGTAAATGCAACGATATTAACACCATGCTGACCAAGAGCCGGTCCAACAGGTGGTGCAGGTGTTGCCTTTCCTGCAGGAATCTGTAATTTGATATATCCTTCTACTTTCTTCGCCATCTTAGCGCACCTCCAAAAATATTGTGGTAATAACGGGGGATACCCTTCCACTCACTCTTACAATTTCTTGATATCAGCGAATGCAATCTCTACAGATGTTGCACGGCCAAATATTTCTACATCGATGGTAATGGTCTGTTTACTTGGGTTAATTGCCTTAATACTACCCACGGTACCTTCCCAGGCACCTGCTGTAACCTCAACCATATCGCCTACTTCCGCATCGATCACGATTGTCTCCTTGTTGATTCCAAGGTACTTCATCTCATCATCTGATAACGGAACCGGTTTTGATCCCGGTCCTACGAATCCTGTAACACCTCTTGTATTACGAACTACATACCATGTAGCATCGTTCATAATCATATTGAGCAGGACATAGCCGGGAAACAGTTTTCTGGTAACAGCTTTCTGTACACCGTTCTTAACCTCAATGGATTCTTCTACGGGTACAGATACTTCTAATATCTGGTCCTGTAATTTTCTGTTTTCAATTGTTTTCTCAATATCAGCTTTAACCTTATTTTCATAACCTGAGTAGGTATGGACTACATACCATTTTGCGCTTTCTGCATCTGCCATATAATTCACCAACCTTTACTCATTATATTATGAAATTCAAGCCTATTTGTATAAGCCAGTCAACGACTGCAATAATAGCTCCGAGGATTACCGTTGAAACGATTACTACGGCTGACTGCTTAAACAGGGTTGTTCTGTCAAGCCATGTGATTTTCTTGAATTCACCCTTTAGTTCCTGGGTCCAGCTTTTCTTGAGAGCTGTTGATTTTTCTTCACTTTTTGCCATTAAACCAATCCTCCTTCACTGGTCCGGAACTATTTTGTTTCCTTGTGTACTGTATGCTTCTTGCAGAATCTGCAGTACTTCTTTGTTTCCATTCTGTCTGGATGCGTTTTCTTATCCTTTGTCATATTGTAATTACGCTGTTTACAATCCTGACATGCCAATGTTATTTTAACGCGCACTTCCATCTACCTCCATTACTTATTTTAAGGCATAAAAAAAAGACCTCTTTCATCGCACGTTTAACAATAACACAAGTATACAGTGCAAGTCAAGAAATCTTTTTCTGTTTTTAGACATATTCTCTATTTTTTAATTTTATAAAGAAATATGCCGCATTTATTGGATTGTCTGCATTTACCCCTTCAGATCCTTTAAGGTATGGAATAATTCCATATCCGATTCTGTCAGTTTTACATTTGTACAGATCTGCTTTCCCTCCGGATCCGTGATCTTTACTTCTATAATATAGTTTTCTTTGATCCCGCTTGCCATCGCAGCCTGTAAAAACATCGGAAACTTCGGATGATTGGATGCGAATTTCTCCCATGCGGATTTTATCTTAAAAATTGATGCCGGATTTACCATATCTATCTCCTTATCTACCTGTAGTTTCCCCGGATTCACTCACCCTGCAGGCATATCTTCTGTCCATTTATTCTATATTATTTGCAGCATCAGAATAATGCTGCGATCGCGCCAAGCAGTCCATAACTTACAACTCCCACGATCAGGCCTGCAAGTACAACACCACCCATAACGGCAAGTGCGCTCTTCTTCCAGTCAAGATCTAAGAAGCTGGCTGCCAGAGTACCCGTCCAGGCTCCTGTACCCGGAAGTGGGATTCCTACAAACAGCATCAGTGCGATATAGACTCCACCGCCTGTCTTCTCAAGCAGCTTCTGTCCGCCTTTTTCACCCTTCTGAATACACCATGTAAAAAATTTTCCGATATATTTTTTGTCTTTTCCCCACATCAAAACCCGTCTGGCAAACCAGAAGATCACCGGAACCGGAAGTATGTTTCCGAGCATACAGATGATCAATGCCCGCAATGTCGGTATTCCGAATACCGCTGCATATGGAATTGCTCCTCGCAGCTCTACGATCGGAACCATAGATATCAGGAACATGATAAGATATTTTTTAACCATTATTGTCTCCTAATTTTCTTTTTTATAGAACGGCTCTGCATTTTCCAGAACTTTTTTTCCAAGTCCGTTATCTGTCCCGGTAAGTGCGATCGGAATACCGAACGCAAGCGGTTTTATCTTCGGAAGAAGTGAATCAAATAAATCTTCTTCATCACCTTCAAAATCAATTGTGATCAGATATTCTTCATCTGAATTTTCTTTTTCCATCATCTGAATATAAGCCGCCTTTATATTTGGGCGTTCTACAAAGAATTTCTTTGCTTCCTCTAACATATCAACCGGCATATATTTCGGGCTCCTCAAACGGATCTTTGTATTTGCAGGAATAGTGTGTTTCTTAATATTTGTATTCTTTTGTTCTTCAAGAACACTCTTTCTGCTCTCATCAACTGTCTTAATCAGAGCATCCGGCACCTGCATTCCAACTGTATACGGATCGATCACGATACCCTGAATCTGTCCCTTTGAATTCAGAACCAGCGGAGCAACCTCTTTATAAGTGAGTGCCATCTTCTCAACTTCCACTTCTTTGATCGCATGCTCGAATTCTTCATCATTTGTAAAGCATGGGAAGAAATTCTTTCCTGTATTATCTGTGATAACCCGGAAGTTCACTTTGAATTTTCCGTCTCCCATGATCCTGCCCTGATCGTCTTTCACCGGTTTGGGATCCAGTGTCGCCGGCAGGATAAATCTTGCCTGTAATAACTTCTCAATAAAATTCTTTAGATTCTGCTGATTATTTTCGGCCTTAAAAATCTCAATTGCCTCCAACAATGCTTCATTCTTTATCTTGCCGCTTTCCATACTTAATTTTCACCTTTCTCTTTTATACTGTCCTTATAGGCTCTGTATTCAACTTCTGCCTTCTTGCCTTCTTCACTTCTCTTGGATGCCACCATCTCAGGCATAATATCCACCATTGGCTCGTTAATATATTCTGTCAGCTTCTGAAGGAATTCCTTTCCACCTTTATAAGTAGCTACCGGAATGGCCACGACACCCTGATTGGTCATCATAATATACCCTCTTACCACATGGTAAAACGGCTTATGCAGCTTTGCCTGTTCCTTTATATCAGAAATATCATAACATTTCCATCTTCCGGGGATCTTACTGTAATACAGATGTTCTTTATCAAGCTTCGCAGCTGACCCTACGATACATCTGCACATCATACCGATCAAAAATCCAAGCGCCAGTGCCGCAAGAATCAGGATCCGTCCGGTTCCTTTAAATACACTGTCAAATCCCAAAAGTGCTACAACGATAAATAATACGATTGCTGTACCAACAATAAATGCCAGATACCCAACTGTAGTATATGCCTGATACTGTCCATTCTTATTTTTTTTGCATTTTGAATAATAACTGAACGGTGAATCAATAAGACCAAGGTCAGCCCCGCATAACGGACAATATTTCTGATTCAGTGTCGCATTTGCAGGAATTGACTTTCCACAGTGCGGGCAACGGAAAAATAACTGATTGATAATACCCGATAATAACAGCATGATAACAAACAGTCCCCATCCGTATATGATCTTTCCGACAAATGTAAATATAAACAGTCCCAGTGTACCGATCACAGGCATAATTACAATACAGCCCTTGGCAATTCTTAACTTCATCTCTTCCTCCATCCGCAACAGAGTATTCCATCTGTTATTCTGTATAACAGCTCTGCTGTGGCTTTCTTCTTTCTATTTTCAGGCCGGATCAGATCCTAGATCTGTGCAAATGCCTGTTCCAGATCCGCAATCAGATCTTCCGCATCTTCCAGTCCACATGAATAACGAACAAGATCCGGATATACACCACATGCTGTCAGTTCCTCATCATTCATCTGCCTGTGTGTTGCACTTGCCGGATGCAGACAACAGGTTCTTGCATCAGCTACATGTGTCTCGATTGAGCCAAGTTTTAAGTGCTTCATGAATTCTTCCGCTGCTTTTCTTCCGCCCTTTACACCGAAGCTTACAACACCGCAGGAGCCGTTTGGCAGATATTTTTCTGCAAGTGCGTGATATTTGTCATTTTCCAGTCCGCAGTAATTCACATAAGCAACCTTATCATTCTGTTCCAGATATTTTGCAACTGCGAGTGCATTCTCACAATGACGCTTTACTCTGACATGCAGACTCTCCAGTCCGAGATTCAGGATAAATGCACTCTGCGGAGACTGTACAGAACCGAAATCACGCATCAGCTGTGCAGTTGCCTTTGTGATAAATGCGCCCTCTTTTCCGAACTTCTCTGCATATGTAATTCCATGATAACTGTCATCCGGTGTGGTAAGTCCCGGGAATTTGTCTGCGTATTTCATCCAGTCGAACTTTCCGGCATCTACGATACATCCACCGATAGCTGCTCCATGTCCGTCCATGTATTTGGTTGTGGAATGGGTTACGATATCTGCTCCCCATTCGATCGGACGACAGTTGATCGGAGTCGGGAATGTATTATCTACGATAAGCGGTACGCCTTGCTCGTGAGCTACCTTTGCGAACTTCTCAATATCTAATACAGTCAGAGCCGGATTTGCTATGATCTCACCAAATAACGCCTTGGTATTCGGGCGGAAGGCTGCACGGATCTCATCTTCGGATGCATCCGGATCAACAAATGTGAAATCGATTCCCATCTTCTTCATGGTTACAGCAAATAAGTTGTAGGTTCCGCCATAGATAGAATTCGATGCAACAACATGATCGCCGCAATTTGCAATATTGAATACTGCATAGAAGTTTGCAGCCTGACCGGAACCGGTAAGCATTGCAGCTGCACCACCCTCTAACTGACAGATCTTCTTTGCAACCAGATCATTTGTAGGATTCTGAAGTCGGGAATAAAAATATCCGTCTGCCTCCAGATCGAATAATTTACCCATATCCTCACTTGTTGCATATTTGAATGTCGTGCTCTGGTAGATCGGAACCTGTCGTGGTTCTCCGTTTCCCGGTTCATAACCTCCCTGTACACATGTTGTATTAATCTTGTATTTACTCATTACGTCCTCCTAATAACCATATATCTTCTGTGTTTTATAATCTGTTTCAGGCTTCTGTATCCATATCTTTTCTCAATATTTCCGGTCATATGAATATTACCTTTTCCTGTAACATTCAGCACATCATCTCATTATATATAATTTATCCCATTCCTGCAAGCACATGAACTACGGCAATAATTAAAAATCGGTTAAGATTTTCTTATATTTATGACAGTTCAAAAATCTCCCTGCAAAGCTTTCTTCCCGACCGTGTCCGGAAAATCTTCTCATAGGCAGACCAGACTGCCTTAATATGTTCTTTATCCTCATACAGATTAACAAGAAAATCTGCTTCTACCAGTATCTGATAATCCGTTCCGTCAATATTCGAATAAGTATGGTGATGACCGACCAGATAGCATACTCTTTCAATAAATGCAGTATCATCCGTCAAAGACAAAAGCAGCTTTTCTGCTTCCGGCGGTCCTTCCTTCTCCTGCGTTTTCCCTGTATTATATCCATATTTCTTTTCTGAATTCTTTATTCCTATATCATGCACAAGTGCGGCTACTTCCAGTATTTCCATCTCTTTTCCTGCAATGCCTTCCATCTCACCGATCAGCTTGGCAAAAGAATGAACCTTCAGAAAATGATGGATCCGTCTGGCATCTCCTGTATAATATTCGATCATTTTTTCTTTAACCCGAGATTCCAAATCCCGGCTTATAGGGATTATGTGTTCTACTTCCATTCTTTTCCTCCTGACTGTCTGCCGACTGTTTTGAATTATATGATCCGACCGTTTACTGTCTTTTTATTTATTTTATATCTCTGTTCACTCCCCGATTATATATGGCAACTGCAGAATACGCAACTTTTTTTCCAGTTTCTTCCGATTCTGAAGATTTTCACCTTATTCTTTTGCCTTATTAAAATGTTTTATATCGTTTTTTACTTATAGGTTGTCTTTTCTTTTCATATAGTAGTATAATTTTTAAATGCAGGTATTTTTAGGAGGTTTTACAAATGAAAGATAATTCCCGCCCAATCGGTATATTTGATTCCGGCATTGGCGGTATCAGCGTCTTAAAAGAAATCGTTGCACTGATGCCGGAGGAAAATTATATATATTATGGTGATTCTGCACATGCTCCATATGGTACACGTTCAGTCACCGACATTCAGAACCTAAGTCGGAGCTGTGTAGAATTTCTGCTTGAACATGATGCAAAAGCGATCGTGATTGCCTGCAATACAGCAACCAGTGCCGCTGCCACCATGCTCCGTACCGACCATCCCGATATCCCGGTAATCGGTATTGAACCGGCATTAAAACCAGCCGTTCTCTGGAAGGAACATGACCGGATCGCGGTTATGGCTACCCCTATGACATTAAAACAGGATAAGTTTCTGTCACTGATGCATACATACGAAGACCGATCCGTAATCTACCGTGTACCATGTCCAAAGCTGGTTGGCTTTGTGGAAAACGGAGATCTGGACAGTCCGAAGCTTCATGATTATCTGCAAGAGGTTCTCTCGCCTTATCTGGAAAAGGGAATTGATGCGATCGTGCTTGGCTGTACACACTATCCGTTTGTGGAAAAAATGATCCGAACCGTTGTCGGTCCGGACATCAAGATTTTTGTCGGGAGCCACGGAACTGCCGTAGAACTGCGTCGCCGCCTGATCGCAGCAGGCTTAAAATCAGATTCTACCGGAGATGGAACAGTCGAGATCTATAACAGCTGTACGACTGACGGGGACGCGCATGTTGCCCTTTGCAGGAAGCTGCTGGCATTATAATGTACCGTACGGAAGAAGCTAGCTGCTATCATTCATTTCGCAAATCACTTTCGTTCTATTTAGCAAAAAGATTAACAGGTATCCGGTTTTATATACCCTTTATTTCACAGAACGCTCGCGCTCTATTTTTCACGTAACGGTACTAACCTCACTGCTTTTAGCAGTTCGCTAAGGACCGACGTGAAAAAAGGTCTGTTACATAAAGGTATATAAAACCGGATACCTGTTAATCTTTTTCTATGATCCTGTTAGAGATTGCCGAATTCTTATGAACATACCATTTAATACAACTCTTCATCGTAGTATCGTAATAACAGTCCGGTTACGCGGTCATAGGCTGCGAAACCGTCTGAGACACCGTTCAGGTTCAGACTTGTTTCAGTGAAGGTATTGGATGCCTGATTGACGGTATCCGTCGATAGAATGGCCTTATCCTCCACCTTTTCCCATGTCTCCGGAAGTAGAAAGATATCATCTGACAGCACCTGTTCGGATATCCTCTCATTTGCCAGATATAGCTCCGCGTCCTCCCCGATAGCCTCATAATAGGCATTATCTACATAAGATAATACACTCAGATACCCGGAATAAATAAAGAATGGATCTTCGCTGCTGATACAGGCAAGATAAGATATAAAGTTTGCCTCATCCTCATAGATATACCCATGCAGATGCGCCAGCTCATGGCAATAGGTCGCCGGATAATTTGTGATATACATATTTGCATTACAGTTTGCTTCCATCGAAAATGGGAAATAATATCCCGCCATATAGCTCTGGCTCATCAGCCCGGAGAATATCATATGCTTGACATTCGGATAGTACCCGGATAACCGTGGATACCGGCCGGACAGTTTCCGAAGTGCATTTCGTGCCTGTTCCTGCATATCTCCGTCATATGTTATGTGTCCGTTTTCATCCCGCTCTACTTTTGTACTGTATTCGTTACACTGCTTTACGATATAATTGCGAAGCTCCTGCAATTCTTCTACCTTATACTGCCGTTCCTCTGTTTCCCCGTTTACAGAAATCGCTGAACAGTGATAGTAGATCGTACAGTTTCCGGTCATAATAAGACAGACCACAACCGTTATATATGCAACAACAAGGTCATAGATCCTGCAAAATCTCCGATATTTCTTATGTTTTCTTAAAAAGATCAACAGAATATTCAAAATCAGGAATGCAAGGATCAGCAGAATCGCCGTAACGATCATAACCTCTCCGAGCGAAAAGGAAAACAGATTGCCAAATCTTGCAAATATTGCAACGATAACCGGATTCACATATTCGGCATACCAGTCACACCAGTTTCCCCATCCCACCTTTTCACTGATCCACGGAGCAGCCCACGCTGCTGCATTTATCACTATGACCGGAAGCACTCCTGTAAGAAGAAGGATTCTGTGAATATGCCTTTTTTTCTTGTTCTTTTCTACCTTATTCATAATCTTATTCTTTCTGCCAGATAATGTATTTTCTGATATGCGTCCTGTCGGCTTCTCATACATAGAGGCAAATAGCATCTGTAATTTACCTGTTCAGTATAACATCCTGCTTTACTTTTTACGACGCACTTCACAGATTTATAACAAAAACTCCCTCAAAGTTTGACATCTTCTCTGCCTGCTGGCAGACCTGTCATTCTTTGAGGGCATTCTATTTCCTGTTATACTTTTTACTATCAGCACATATTTACGATAAAATTATTTCAGATCTTCTACCAGCTCATACAAGGCTTCTGCAGAATTGAAATTATCAGATGTGATCTCATCACTTGGGATGATAACATCGTATTTGTCTGCAATCTCCGCAATGATCGTTATAATATCCAGAGATTCCAGTATCCCATCATCTACCAATGCATCTTCATTTTCAAAGTCAACATTTGGCTTGATCTTTTTTAACATTGCAATAAAATCATTCATAATCTTATTCTCCTTTGTTCTTTGATTCTGCTATCTTTTTTATTTCTTTTCGAAGAAGCGAGCCTTTAAATGTCTTCGGTACTTCTTCAATATAAAATATCTTCTGTGGTAGCTTATAGCTTTCTACCTGTTGCTGCATATAGATCAAGAATGCAGCTTCGTCAAAACCATCCTCTTGTACAATCAGCATAACCGGTAATTCTCCGGTAATCGGATCATGAACGGAACTGTAGGCACAATCTGCCACACCCGGATACCGGATCGCAACAGCTTCTACCTCTGCCGGCGAGATCTTGCTTCCGCCATAGTTAATAACATCATCCGCCCGTCCAACCAGAATAATACTGCCATCTTCATCCATATAGCCAAGATCATTTGTCATAACATATCCATCCACTACCGTTTTCGCAGTAAGCTCCGGATCATTGTAATAGCCCTCCATAACAATCGAACCACCCCAACCCAGTAAAGCAGGCTGTTTCTCGGATCCATTCTCTATAACATTTCCTTCTCCATCTATAAAACGCACCAGAGAATTGACGGTCGGATATCCGATACAACCATTCTTATTCTGTCGGCTAAATTCCAGAATACATGAACAGCCGGCTTCTGATGATCCATAAAAATTATAGAGTCTTGTATTCGGAAGATACCGGAGTAATTTTTCCTTATCTGTTTCCGGAAGTGGTGCTGACCCCACCTGTATATAATCAATCTGATCCGCATATTCGGAGATCCTGTCACCTGACAGGTGAAAGATCATTCCGAGCGTTGCCGGAGAAATCGCCATAGATGTTGCATGATACTGCTCGAGCATCTTCCAGAGATTGCCGATCAGCGCCATGCCATTCATCAGACAAACGGTTCCGCCATTAATCATATCCGACTGATACCGTCTTATACCAAAGGAATGATTAAGCGGCATCGGTATGATCTCCACATTTCCCGGTTTCATCTGTGTTCCTTCCATGACATTTCCGGCGATAGCAACGTCATTCTTATGATACATGACAACACCTTTTGAGTTCCCAGTCGTACCAGTCGTGAATAACAACATTGACCATGTATCTGAATTCGGAAGTGGATATTCCAGTTCTTCTGCACTTTTCATCTGCTCCACCAGCTTCTTTGTGGATAACCAGCACATTCCCTCTGACTCTCTATTTGAGATCAGCCATTCTGCATCCACCTTATCCCGAATCTCCTGTATACGCTCCGGTGAAGTGGATCGCTCTACAGGAATCACAAGTGCCTGTATATATTGCAAAGCCGAAAACAAAACCATATAATTAATATCCTGAGTACATCGCAAAATAACATGTGCGTCCTTTTTTATACCATTTCGGACCAGCACATTTGCCATCTTTCTGATCGCTGTCCAATACTCCGAATATGTCAGATATTTTTTTAACTCACAGACAGCCGGTGTATCCGGCTGTGTCTCCGAATATTTTTTTATATAATGAAGCACTGTTTCCATTTCTATATTATTTCTCCTTTACAATATTATCTTCCCATTTCTGCATAAGTGTAGTTCTCTCTTCGTGCCATAGTTCACAGGCATGCTGCCATTCAGCTTTTTGTTTTTTATCCAAATCAGCACTCAATCCATATTGTTGTTTCATGTATTCTGCCAGATATGTTGTCACTTTCTGCGAACCTGCAACATTGGTATGTTTGCCATTGTATAAATCCGTTGAAAAGTCAAGCCCTATGTCATCCACATAAAGATTCATATCCAGATAATCATATCCCTGTTTCTTACAGTATTCACCGATCTGCTTTTGTTCAACGATCTGATCTTTGCGTGGTTTATATGGGGTAAATATTAAAAGCACCTTTTTATCCAGCTCTTTTGCCTTGTCCTCAATTGCATCTATATAAGTTTTAGATTTCTCCGATAATATCGTATCATCATCTGACTCATATACCAGTTTTTTCTTTGCTTTTACATCTGCTCTTACATTTACATATTTGTCTGAAACCGGTTCATTTTTTAATCGCTCGATCAAATAGTCTCTGTCGTATTCCATTAAATTA
The DNA here is from genome assembly GCF_003604095.1 of Clostridium sp. AF15-41. Classification (NCBI taxonomy): domain Bacteria; kingdom Bacillati; phylum Bacillota; class Clostridia; order Eubacteriales; family Clostridiaceae; genus Clostridium; species Clostridium sp. AF15-41. The sequence goes on along the minus strand of NZ_QTMQ01000002.1, from coordinate 199,461 downwards.
TTATGATACTTTAATACCGAGAACATCATTTCCATCTTACTTATCAAATCTTCATCATATAAATCATTGATCATTTTTAAACGTGTAATTGACGGATTCATTCCGGATGTTACAACCTCAAATCGATATTTCTGTTCTTCCGGACTAATCGCATCATACTGATCTCTCGCTACTATATTTCTAAGCTCTACCACGATCAAATCTGCATCCTGACTTTTGACTGCTTCCTCCATAATATATGGTATCTGACAGATATCCTGACTGGCACTTCCTATAACCGTGGACGTAAACCCCTGTTCTTCATATGCCTGCGGAGCTATCCAATAACGATACAAGGCACTTGAACCAATCATGATCACATCAATAGTATTTTTATCTTCCGCATAATATGTTGCCCACATATCTGTATCATTATCATCCGGTCTTGCAAACTGACCAGTCTTAGAAACCAAATATACTAATATAACGAAAAATATTATAACAGATATTATTTTCTTTATAATCTGAAATCCTTTTGTGTTTATTAATTTCATTTTAGCTCCTTTTAGAATTGCTCATATATAAATACAATCTGGCTGCCGGTTCCATATACTCCAAATATCAGCACGCATAAAATACCGGCAATAAGAACCGTCCATCGCAGCCAAAGATTCTGACGCAGCAGCCAGTCTCTGATATCTTCCTTTATTCCTATTTGCTCCCGAATCTCCTGTGCAATTGATACACATAACAAAATCAGTACACCGATAAAGATTACTCCCCACTCCCGCTGAGATATAGAAAAATCATTTACCAGATCATAAATTTTTCTGTAATCTACTATACAGGATGTAATCATTTGAAAACTCGCACGGATTCCCTTTCCCATAAAAATGATACGTCCGATCACACATAATAAAAATGTCCGAAGCATCCGGAATATATTCCAGCTTATACAGTTTGTCCGTATATTCAGTTTCTCTGTTAATTTAGCGACCGGCTGCTCAAATAATGTCGATAAGCAGATCAGAATTCCGTGAAACAATCCCCAGCCGATATAATTCCACTTTGCCCCATGCCAGAGTCCGGTCAGGATCCATACGCACAGGATCGGTACACAAGAGGCAAATCCGGTTCCTATGGTATTTCCCAGATATTTCCGCACCTTGGTATTCCATTTCAACAGGATCTTTGAAGTCGATACCGGATAGAATACATATTCTCTGAAGAACGCTCCGAGTGAAATATGCCATCTTCTCCAGAACTCCGGCAACGTCTGGGAAAAATATGGCCGCCTGAAATTTTCTCCAAGCGTAATGCCAAAGCACTCCGATGCGCCACGTACGATATCCATGCATCCGGAGAAATCACAGTAAATCTGGATGGAGTACATAACCGCCGCCAGAAAGAAGATCATACCTTCATACTGATCAGAATGTTTAAATACTTCTGTCACAAATGGACTGATACGGTCTGCCATCACCATTTTCTTAAGTGCTCCCCACAGAATCAACCATGTACCTTTTATCACCGTATCATAATCAAACTTATGCTTTTCCCATAGTTGATGCGCAACCAGTTCATATCGCGCAATCGGTCCCTGCGTAATATGTGGAAAATATAATACATACGACAGATATTTCAGAAAATTCTTCTGTGCATGGATCCTTCCGTTATAGACATCAACCAGATAAGAGATCATCATAAAGGAATAAAAAGAAACTCCAAGCGGTGCAGGGAAATGCCAGTCCGGAATCCGCTGTATCGCTTCGTATGGAAGAAAACGTTTGATGTTCTCGATGGCAAATCCTGTCACCTTGAATACAATAAGCGCACCTATTACGATCAGCAATGCTAGCACTAGATATTTCTTTCGTTTCTTTTTCTGTGCTGTTTTTATCTTTCTTGCAGTTCTCTTATCTGCATCCAGAAGCAGCCGGTCCTGTTCCTCCAGATTTTTCTCCATCAACATTGTCAACGGATATACCAGAAATGCGGTTCCAACTACGATCAGGAGATCATCAATCCCACTATAAGCATAGAAAACCACACTTGCGGCAAGGAGCACCCACCACTGGATTTTCTTTGGTACTATATAATATATCAAAACTGTAACTGCTAAGAATACTATAAATATGTATGATACGACAGACATGCCTTCTCTCCATTTCTTTCTCTTTGTTTCACGCCCGTTTCTGTATGGCTTTTTTTACACCGTACTGAATGTGCTCCAGTATTTTAACAGCAATGTGCAAATGATCGACATTACAAGAATAATGATAAGGGAAATCTTCCAGCCTTCCCGGAACATATACTTTGGTTCCAGTCCATATCCCACCGGAATCGCACGAATCGACGTTGGCAGCATATAAGACAGGTTCACACCAATGGATGCTACGTATATATACGGAATCGGATTCAGCCCACATCCCTGTGTGATTGAGATCACAAGTGGAATCGCAACCGCTGCCGTAGCTGTATTTGAGGTCACATCCGACAACAGTAGTGTTGCAGTCAGAATGATCAGGATCGTTACAAAACCGCCCTTCATATCAAAGGAAGAAATCACTTCTCCAAGTGTTTTTGCAACACCTGTTGCATTGATCAGGCTTCCAAGCGCCAGACCTCCGGCAAATATATACATCAGATCCCAGACGATCTTTCCCTGCACCTGTTTCCAGACCATGATCCGTTTTCCCTCTTTATTTGTAAAAAGAAAGGCAATGATTGCACAGATGATAAATACATATGCAGGCTTTAATCCCGGCAATATATCCTGATAAAGCTGTCTGGTAAATGCCAGACCTGTTGCCACTACAAACAGCACAAGTGCAGATTTTTCTTCAAAGCTCATCTTTGGAAGTTTCCGGTACTGTTCCGCAAAATATTCACTGGAACCACCTAACAGATCTGTCTTCTTTACATCACGAAGAGTAAATACTACATTGATCAGCGTTAAGATCAGCATAATTGGAAGGAACCGGATAACCCAGGAGGAATACATATATTCTTTTCCGGTCAACTGCTGGATATATTCCACCGTTACCAGATTCATAGCCCCACCAAGTGGAGATGCCAGACCTCCAAGACCTGTCGCATATGCGATCGTCAGCAGGATCTTCGATGCCGTCTTACTGTTTTTCACGTCATCCATTCCAATATATTTCAGCATAGAAACTGCGATCGGTGTGATCGTTGCGCATACGACTGCATTCGGAAGCACCGCAGATAATACCATTGACAACACAAACCAGAACACAAGTTGTATTCTGAGACTGTTTCCGATCAGACGCAGAAACGTGATCGCAATTCGTTTATCCAGTCCTGTATTTTCCCATAATACGGTTATGAGCGAAGCTCCCAGCAGCAGCAGAATCGTTTCCTCCGCATAATTCGATATTATAGTCTTCATCTCCGCCATAGGAACTACGGCATTGATCGCAATCGGCAAAAACGCCGTTACTGCATAATCTACCGGACCTGTTACCCACCAGTATGCCATCCAGAATACCGTTCCAACTGCTGCCCGTTCTGCAAATGTCGGCAGAACTGCATGCGGTAAAAGAAAGCATGCCAACAGGAATAGAACCGGTCCAAGTAACAAATGAATCAATCGTTTATAATTTCTCATATAATCCTCCAAGCAAGTCCTACTCGATATATTGTTCTTTCTACATAAAAAAAAGAACCCTAATATCGGATTATAAAAATCCAATATTAAAGCTCTATTAAAAATTCGACATTCTTCTATATATTTTTAGGGTTTTGGAATAAAAAATGTGAAAATACTTCCTTTATTCTTTGTGCTTTCAACATAAATCCCACCCCCATATAACTCAGCAATCTTCATTGCCTGTGAAAGTCCCAGACCAAAACCTTCCGCATTACGATCTTTTTCTTCCCGATAAAAGCTTTCAAATATTTTGGATATATTTTCCTGCTTTATTCCACAGCCTTCATCCTGAATACGAATATACGACTTTCCCTCTTTCTCTCCACAGGACACATAGATTTTAGCTCCTTCACTACTATACTTTACAGCATTTGAAAGCAGGTTATTTATAACAATATAGATAAGATTCATATTTGCATGTATGATAGTCGGCTGAAGGGAATATTCAAATGTAATCTGTTTCGTATCAATATATGCTATATCATCACATGCAGATTCAATTACATCCCGAACATCAATATCTTCTATACTGAACGTTGTCCCCTTTCTATCTATTGCAGTCATCTGAAGCAATTGATCGACCAGATTCTTCATACGGTTTGTCTGTCGCTCAAATACCTCTATACTTTTTATCGCTTCTTTATCCTGCTTCTTTTCTGCCAACTCTCTCGACACCTGGCATTGTGCATGCATAACAGCAATAGGCGTCCGAAGTTCATGGGATACATTCGCATTAAATTCTTCCTGACGTTCCAACTCCTGCTGAACTCTCTGGTACAAATGATTATTTGCATCTGTTAACATCTGAAGTTCTTTAAAACGTCCTTTATATTCCAGACTATCCGTAAAATCCAGATTCTCCCCACTCTTTTTTATCGATTCATTCAACTGTCTCATTGGTACAGCGATCAGATATCTTAATAAAAGGGCAAATAAAATAAAAAATGCGCCAACAACTCCTATCACCAAATATGACTGATGCCACAGTCCGCGATAATTGTCTTTCACCGCCTGTTCCGATATCATAGCACATACCAGATAAAAACTGCTATCCTCTGTTCCATTCCTCATTTTTCCACGTCTGGTTGCTACGTAATAACGCTCTCCCTGAAAGGTTACTTTTGTAAGGCTCTGTAATCCGATATCAAGGCCGGTTCTGGAATCATCCGGCATTCTGCCATCAAGAAAACTTCCATCTCTTGACTGTAAAAACACATATACATTTTCGTTATAAGTATCTTTCTCTTCCAGATCGTAAAAATCGCTTTTTATATACGGATTTTCATTCTCATCAAATCCTATATTTTTTTTTGCACGTTTCACTTCCTGCGCCAGTTCTGTATAAGCCAGATATTTAGTATCCTCTGTGATCAGATTCTTCTGCATCAATAAGAGACATATCGTTCCTGCTGCAATGATAAGTCCGCAAACAATAACAGTGAAATTAATAAATGAGATTTTCTTTTTTAACATTCCAGTCTATAACCTACTCCCCGGATCGTATGTATCAGTTTTTCTTCAAAAGGATCATCGATTTTCCTGCGAAGATATCGAATATATACATCAACTACATTTGAATTGATATCATCATCAATGCTCCATATATTAGCACGGATCTGCTCTCTTGTAACAACAATGTTCCTGTTACGCACCAGATATTCCAGGATTGCATATTCCCGGACTGTAAGATCAACAGTCACACCATCCCGGACAACCCGGTGATTATTTGTATCAATCTGTAATGACCCATAATTCAAAATACTGTCATTACTTATATGTACAGTACGAAGCATAACCCTTAACCTTGCGAGCAATTCCGAAAACTCAAATGGTTTTGTCATATAGTCACTGGCTCCTGCATCCAATCCTCTGACAATATCCTGCGTTTCGGACTTTGCAGTCAAAAAAAGCACCGGAACCTGTATTCCTTCTGCCCGGATTGTTTTTAAAACCGACATACCATCTTTCTTCGGAATCATAATATCCATTATAGCTCCATCATAACTTGCCGTCTCCAGATAATCAAGTGCTGCCTGCCCGTCAAAACAGGAATCTACATTGTATCCTTCTTTTGTCAGTTTATTACATATTATATGATTTAAATCCAATTCATCTTCAACAACCAAAATGCGCATGGGCACAACCTCCCTATCCTAATATACAATGGCATACCATCATTAAAATAAGATTAAAGGGATTGACACCGAAAAATATTTTCAATGCCAATCCCTTTTATCTTGCTTATTTTAGTTGTCACCAGGCATTTACTACCTGTTTATATTACTACTTCTCATTTCTCGCTGTCAATTTCTGACCGTCATAGTCAATGATGATCGCTGACTGGGTGGATACTTCACCTGCAAGGATCATACGGGCAACCAGTGTCTCGACATTCTTCTGAATAAAACGCTTCAATGGTCTTGCACCATAGACCGGATCATAGCCCTGATCGATGATCGCACTCTTGGCCTCATCTGTAAGCTTAATCGTAATCTCCTGTCCGGCCAGACGTTTGTTCAGATCCTTGACCATAAGATCAACGATACTGCCGATGTTCTCTTTGCTTAATGACTTAAAGATGATCGTCTCATCGATACGGTTCAGGAACTCCGGACGGAAGTGCTGTTTCAGTTTATTCATAACTGTCTCCCGTATCTCATCAGTAATCTCGCCACCGCCTTCTGCGATATCCACACCACCGATATTCGATGTCATAATGATGATCGTATTCTTAAAGTCTACCGTTCTACCCTGTGAGTCCGTGATACGTCCATCATCCAATACCTGTAATAATACATTGAATACATCCGGATGTGCCTTCTCAACTTCATCGAATAAGACAACCGAATATGGTTTCCTACGAACTGCCTCGGTAAGCTGTCCGCCTTCATCGTAGCCTACATATCCAGGAGGCGCTCCGATCAGTCTGGATACACTGTATTTCTCCATATATTCACTCATATCGATACGAACCATGTTCTGTTCATTATCAAATAAAGCTTCTGCCAGTGTCTTTGCAAGCTCTGTCTTACCTACACCGGTTGGTCCAAGGAACAGGAATGAGCCGATCGGCTTGCTTGGATCCTTGATTCCTGCTTTGGAACGGATGATCGCATCGCTGACATATTCAACAGCTTCATCCTGACCGACAACCCTCTTATGAAGTTCATCTGCAAGATTCAGTGTCTTACTCTTTTCACTCGCCGTCAGTTTGGCTACCGGAATACCGGTCCACTTGGATACAATCTCCGAAATTTCTTCTTCTGATACGACCTCATGTACCAGCTTTCGTTCTTTCTCCGATGCGGCCTGCTCTGCCAGTTCCAGCTCTTTCTGAGCTGCCGGAAGTTTGCCATACTGCAATTCGGCTGCTTTGTTCAGATCGTAATTTCTCTGGGCAACCTGAATATCATTCTTGATCTTCTCGATCTCCTCTTTCAGGTTACGGATCTTCTCAACGCCTGCCTTTTCATTCTCCCATTTGGCTTTCAGGTTATTTGCTTTATCCTTTAACTCCGCAAGCTCTGACTGTATATCCGCCAGTCTCTGCTTGCTCAGGTGGTCTTCCTCTTTCTTCAGTGCGGCTTCCTCGATCTCAAGCTGCATGATCTTTCTTGTAATCTCATCAACTTCGGTCGGCATAGAATCAAGCTCCGTCTTGATCATCGCACAGGCTTCATCGACAAGGTCGATCGCTTTATCCGGAAGGAAACGATCTGTAATGTACCGATTGGAAAGTACCGCTGCACTTACCAATGCACCATCCGAGATCTTAACTCCATGGAACACCTCATATCTTTCCTTGATACCACGAAGAATGGAGATCGTATCTTCTACCGTCGGCTCATCGATCTGTACCGGTTGGAAACGACGTTCCAGAGCGGCATCCTTTTCAATGTACTGTCTGTATTCGTCAAGTGTCGTTGCACCGATACAATGCAGTTCGCCACGGGCAAGCATAGGCTTTAACATATTGCCTGCATCCATTGCACCATCTGTCTTACCGGCTCCAACGATCGTATGCAGCTCATCAATAAAGAGGATGATCTCACCTTCTGATTTCTTTACTTCATCCAGAACCGTCTTCAGACGTTCCTCAAATTCACCACGATACTTGGCACCGGCAACCAGCGCACCCATATCCAGTGCGAATATCTTCTTATTCTTCAAGCCTTCCGGCACATCACCTCTGACAATACGCTGTGCCAGACCTTCTGCAACCGCTGTCTTACCTACACCGGGTTCACCGATCAGAACCGGGTTATTCTTGGTCTTACGGGAAAGGATCCGGATCACGTTTCGTATCTCAGCATCTCGTCCGATAACCGGATCAATCTTCTGCTCTCTTGCCCGTTCCACCAGATCATATCCGAACTTCTCCATTGCTTCATAGGAATCTTCCGGATTCTCACTGTCTACCTTTTTATTTCCTCTGATATCTGCCAGAGCCTTTAAAAATGTGTTCCGATCGATCGCCCATGTTTTAAGCAATGGCTTCACATCGGAATCGGCTTTTTCGATCAGTCCAAGGAACAGATGCTCAACCGATACAAAGCTGTCTCCCATCTGCTTTGCTTCCTTTTCAGCCTGAATGAGCGCCTTTGAAAAATTATTTCCGGCATACAGATTTCCGCCACTTACCTTTGGCAGTGATGCAAGTTTATCTTCCACCCTATTTACCGCTGCTGTTACATCTATATCGAGTTTTTCAAAAATCTTCGAAATAAGGCTTTCGTCTATCTCAAGCAATCCTGCAAGTAAATGAATCTGTGCAAGCTCCTGATTATCATATTCCAGGGCTTTATCTTTCGCTTTTTCTATTACTTCAAGCGACTTTCTTGTGTATTTGTCCATATCCATAATCATTTACCTCCTGACATATAAAAACTACTGTAATTCAAGATACGCTTTCATTACAGTAGTTAACATAACACTTTTTGTTAGCACTGTCAAGAGGTGAGTGCTAATTATTTTTATTTTATTTTTTCACACACATTTCAGGAATGATCACTGGGTAAAACTCACATCAAAAATCGTACCTCCGGATGGATTAGACCGGACTGTAATTGTCCCATCATGCGCACTTACGATTTCATGAACAAGCGCAAGTCCAAGTCCGACACCACCAAGTTCCCGGCTTCTGGATTTATCCACACGAAAGAACGGTTCAAACACACGCTGCCTGAGTTCCTCCGGGATTCCATTTCCGGTATCCTCTATTGACAGGTAAATATGTTTTTCCTTTTGATATGCGGTCACTGTAACCCGTCCCCCAGAATGATTATATTTTATAGCATTCTCAACAAGATTGTATACCATCCTGTAAATAAGGATATCACTTCCGATCATCCTTATATCCGTGCATTTTCCAATAAGTTTTATATTTTTTTCCTGTGCAAGCGGTTCCAGATCCGCCAATACTTCATCAACAAGAGCATTGACCATTATTACATCGTCTCTCCCCACAGTTTGAAGCTCGCTCATATCCAGAAGGGTTTTTACCATTTTACCGAGTCTGTCATTCTGTTCCGTAACCATCTTTATCGTTTGCTCGGTATCTGCATCATTGCCCGGATGCGGATTGGAATTATATGAATCAAGCTGTATCTGCATTAAAGATAATGGGGTTCGAAGCTCATGTGCCGCATTTGCGGTAAATTGTCTCTGTATATCAAATGCATCCGAGAGACGTTCAAGCATCTTGTTATACGAAACACTCAGTTGGTTCAGTTCTTTAACATTGTTTTCTTCTATTCGTGAATCTGCCAGATTTTGTGCCTGTACCTCTTCAATCTTATCAGAAAACTTACCAATCGGCTTTAGGGCATGTCCACTGATAAAATACGTGGCCACACCACCCAGAAGCGCCAGCAAGGCTGAAATTATCAGGCTGTTTTTTTTGTAGTCTGCCTTGTTATTGTACACCTGAACGGAAAAATCATTTGCAAAATCATCCCAGTTATCCTCCGGAATGCTGATATATATTTCATCCGAAGAGCTTCCGTTATCATCTCCCCTGGCATCAACAGTCTCTTGCAGAGAATCAATATAGTACACACCATTTTTATAAATAAGCATAGTCAGGCATCCACATATAAGCGCAATATATAATGTAATTATACATGTAAGTCTCCACTGTAGCGATATTCTTTTCATCTGTCGGCCTCCTCTCGTATTTTATACCCTTCTCCCACCTTGTTCAAAATCGGATCATATCCGAGCACTGCCTTAAGCTTTCTTCTAAGCGAGGACATATGTACTCTGATTGCTCCACTAAAGCTGTCCACGGATGCATCCCAGACATGCTCCATCAATTCTTCCTGACTTACCGGTCTTCCCAGATTGAGAAGCAGATATTCTAAAATACCATTTTCTTTTCTTGTAAGGGAAACCTTTTTCCCTTTTGCATATGCCTCACGTTTTATCGTATCAAAGCTTATCCCGCCGCTTTCCAGACATACATCCTTCTGCACAAATTTTCTTCTTGTCAGACTTCTGATACGTGCTTCAAGTTCCTTTATATGAAATGGTTTTTCCATATAATCATTTGCACCTGCATCAAGTCCCTCAACCTTATCCGCGATCTGTCCTCTTGCAGATAATATAATAACCTTTGTCTCCTCATTTTCTCGTCTGAGTTCTCTTAAGATTTCCATTCCATCCATACCGGGCAGATTCAGATCCAAAACGATCAGATCATAATCCTCCGTAAGGATACATTCAAGAGCTTCTTCCCCATCATAACAGGTATCCACTTCATACCCAACACCATACAGGCTTTTCGCAACCATATCACATATTTGTTTCTCATCTTCAACTATTAATAATCTCAAAAATCTTTCACCTGTTTCTTAACAAAAATTTTACATCAGCTATTGTATAATACCCAGGTCAGTTGGTCAACAAACACAATCAAGAAAGGAGCTGCAATATCTTGAAGTACAGGAAAATATCTCAGATCGTTTTACTCATCACAGGTATAGCAATGATCAGCTATGGTGTAGTCAGAGGTGAAGCGGCTGCCGTGCTCAGCAAAGCAATAAAATTATGTCTGGAGTGTGTAGGAATTGGATAAGAACAAATCAATATCAAAAAAAACAGCCAGAATACGCGGATGGATACAGGCAGCTGCCACGCTGCTTACCAATATTCACATCCCCAATTTATTTAAAGGCAAGATCTATCAGGGCAAAGCTAAAACAGTATGCGTACCGGGATTAAACTGTTATTCCTGTCCTGCTGCTACCGGAGCCTGTCCTATCGGGGCATTCCAAGCAGTTGTCGGCTCATTCAAATTTAAATTTTCTTACTACATAACCGGTTTTTTCATTTTACTCGGTGTGATTCTCGGAAGATTTATATGTGGATTTTTGTGTCCATTTGGATGGTTTCAGGATCTGCTTCACAAAATTCCCGGAAAAAAGTTTTCCACAGCCAGGCTGAAACCGTTAAGATACCTGAAATATATCATCCTGATCGTTTTCGTTATACTTCTGCCGATGCTTGTAACGAACTCCATAGGAATGGGTGATCCGTTCTTCTGTAAGTATATTTGCCCACAGGGTGTTTTAGAGGGAGCTATACCACTTTCACTTGGAAATACCGCTATACGGTCTGCTCTCGGAAAGCTTTTTTCTTTTAAGTGCCTTATTTTAATTACGGTTATTATACTGAGTATTTTGTTCTACAGGCCTTTCTGCAAATGGATTTGTCCGCTTGGAGCAATCTATTCATTATTTAACAAGGTCAGCCTTCTGAATATCAAGGTTGAAAGCAGCAAATGTGTCGGATGCAACCAATGTTCAAAGGTATGCAAAATGGACGTCGATGTCTGTAAGACTCCGAATCATCCGGAATGCATACGATGCGGAGCCTGTATAAAGGCCTGTCCAAAAGACGCAATCCACTACCAGTTTATGGGAAGACCATGTTCCCAAAAGGGACATAAGCAATCTTCCAAAACCAACGTGTAACAATCAGCCACACTAATATTATCTAAATTATTATTTAAAGGAGCAATTATCTATGAAGACAAAAAAAACATTACTATCTATTATCACTCTCTGTGCAGCATTATCTCTCACGGCATGTAGCGGATCAGGATCTGCCACAACTGAGAGTTCACAAAAAACCCAGACAGAAGCCACCACTGAAGCTGCGGACAATTCCAACACGAAGCTGGATGATTTATATCAGCAGGAGAACCAGATCTTTGCAGATCATGCAGATGTATGGAACAAGGTATTTGGCATGATGAATAAAAGCAGCGCTGATCCAAGCGGAGATTATGCCGATTATCTGGCCGGCACCGTGGAATCAAACAAGGAATCCTTTACAGATGATGAACTGAAAACACTTAACGATGATATTGAAACCATCAGACAGATTGAAAAGCAGATATCCGAAATCGAAAATAATACAGGATCAGAAAGCACCGACCAGAACGACAGTTCCGAAGAAATCACACCTTTCAAGAGTTTCTCCGGCAAGGATTTTGATGGTAATTCTGTTGACGAAAGCCTGTTTTCCAATAATGCAGTAACTGTCGTTAATTTCTGGTTTACTGGCTGCAAACCTTGTGTCGCAGAATTATCCAAGCTTAATGAATTAAACGATGCCATCAAATCGATGGGAGGCGAGGTAGTAGGTATCAACACAGAGACCTTTGACGGAAACGAAGATGCTATCAAGGAAGCCGCAGCCATTCTTGACAGTCAGGGTGCCAAATACCGCAATATTTCCATTGACTCTGATTCAAACATAGGTAAATATGCCTCCGACATCATGGCATTTCCTACAACCATACTTGTCGATAGGAATGGTAATATCGTCGGAGATCCTATGCTCGGCGGTATCGATGACCAGAATAACTATGACACTCTTATGAAACAGATCCAATCAGTAATCGATGCTGATAAATAGAATAAATAATCAGATTCAGGGGCAGGATAAAAAGCAAACTTTTTATCCTGCCCCTGATTGCATTCTTAATCATGCTCCTTTACAATCAATTGACCATACAATAAATATATCCGGGAATATACCTGCTGCTGCAATTAACTCTGCCTTGTCTAACAAAACAACCATTTCACTTCGCAATATATTATTTTGTTATCTTGATCTTCTTTACTGTGCTGTACTTACCATATACCTTCCTGCCTGTGGAATCCTTCTTATATGCACGAACCCGTACATAATAGGTCTTTCCTTTTTTCAGCTTCTGTATGGTCTTCGTTCTCTTCGTTGTATTGACAACCTTTTTACCCTTGGTGAACTTAGAATTGGTCGCATATGTGATCTGATATCCCTTTGCCCCGGATACCTTTGAATACCTCACAACCAGATTCTTGCCCTTCGTATTCATAACCTTAAGTCCGGTTGTCTTCTTCACCTTTACCTTCGACCACTTCGCATATATGGTATAATTTTTCTTTGAACCTTTCTTGATCGAAGTGATTTTCTTCGTGCATTTACGATCTGTATACCAGCCCTTGAATGCATATCCCTTCCGGGTCGGTTTCTTTAATACAACCTTCTTCGCTGATGTATAGGTCTTCGGATTCTTCTTGTTATTCTTACCCTTATTTAACTTATATGTAATCTTATACTTCTTCTGGCTTAACTTACTAACCTGATGTTTCTCTGTCTGTTTACATACGGAACAGGTTCTGCTTTCTTCCCCTGCCTTTGAGGTAGTCGGCTTCACTGTCACTGTCCATGCAGTCCAGATATGACCCTTTGCTGCTATACTGACATTCTCCTGCACCGTCTTTCCACAGGTATCACAAACATAATGTCCGCTTCCTGCCATCGTACAGGTTGCTTCCTTATCTGTTATCAGACGTTTTGCCTCATGATCACAGATAAGCTGCGCCAGCTCTCTTATCTCAACCGCTCCACATACAGAACAGGTTCTTGTTTCTTCTCCTGCCGCATCATAGGTAGCAGGTGTAACAACCTTCCATTCTCCACAGGTATGTTGATCCGCAAATTCAACCACGATCTTCTGTGGTTTTGTCACATTTTTGATCGTATACTTTCCATCTGCAAATTCTATCCTTGTGCCATTTGCAGATACAAGAACACATCGACCGGCTGCAGCCTTAACTGTAAAGGAATAATCCTCGCCATAACTGATCGTATCTCCCTCTTTCTCCGGAAGGATCGTATAATCATCCCCACCGGATGGGATTGTAACCTCATACCGGTTCGGGATCACATCTTCTGCTTTCACATCTATGATGTAGTCTTTTCCAATATTCTTAATGGTATAGCATCTGCCATCTGTCTTAAGTGCCTCTGCCACTTCATCAGACAGTTTATAATAGTTGCCATCAAATCCCCTCACCGCTTCGTATACATACACAACCGCATGGGCATTGCTGTATCTATCTCTTGCCGATAATGTATAGTCTGAATCTTCAACTACGTCGCCACCTGTTTCTTCCAGATAGTCCTGCGCATTCTCTGTAAGTGTAACTCTGTAATACTCGATGCATCCGTCAGGTTTCGTATTTGTCGCTCTGTTCATCGAAAGCTTAAGATCCCGACCGGTTACATCCGATCCCTCTAATCTGACACCAGCGGTTTCACTCTCTGCCTTCCAGTTATTCTCATAATACTTTATGGCTGCTAACTGATATTCTGCCTCTTCTAATTTCTCAAACCGATAAGAGCCATCTTCTGCTGATGTCGTCTTTTTTGTATCACCGTTTCCTTTTAATTTAACTGTTACACCCGGTACAGGATTGCCTTCGGGATCGCGAACAGTTCCGGAGATCGCATAAGTCTCTATATTCTTTTCAAAGATTGCGGTGTAGGTCTCGCCCTCAAAAACACCGTTTACCGCAGTTGGATAGAGTCCGGTTATGGAATAGGACGGACTACCCTCCTTGCTGTCAACCCACTTCACGAAATGCCAGCCAAGATCTGCCACCGGAAGAACTCCCTTTGGTGTTCCGCTTACTGCCTTGATCGTCTCTGTCAATTCACCGGAACCGGTCTTGTCACCTACCCATTTTACTGTTCCATGCTCGCCGGCCTTGTAGGTAAATGTAACTTCTGTTTCCTTTGTTGTAATCTCTACCGTATGATTTGCCGAGATATCGGATATCGTATAATTGCCATCCTCATCCGGCTTCAGTGTCTTTCCATCCAAGCTTACCCCTTCTAATATGCATCCTGTATCCGGTGTTACTGTAAATACAACAGTCTCACCGGTCTCGGTGATAAGCTCTGTCACTTTCTTCTTATCAACGCTTGCCGATGCATAACTACCTTCCGTCAATTTAAATTCCAGAGTATACAGGTCATATGCTTCTGCATATACATCCTTATCTGCAGTTAATACATGCGTGAAATCATACAAGGTCGTAAGTTCCTTATCTTCATACCAGTCGAATGTATGAATCGCATCATTTTTTCCTGTTACAGTCGGTGCCTGGGCCTCGGTAACTGCATGGTTGCAATTCGTATATCCATATCCTGCAAGCTCTTTACCACCGGTCGTATAATGGAAGGTCATCTGCATAACGCTTCTACTTGTTTCTTCCTCTGTTAAATCAAGATACGGATATCGTTCGATTACTGCTCCGCTTATTATCTGTTTCCATACAAATAACTGCTTTCCTCCGGAAGCCTTCAGATCTTCATTGATACCATTCTGCAGTTTCCAGGCGACCTTACCGGATTCAAAATCTTCCGCTGTCATAGCTTCATTATCAGTAAATGTCACCTTATGTCCCTTCAAATCCATGGAATATCCGTAAGCTTTCACATCAATATCTCCCACATAATAGCAGGCAGATACCTCTGCATTTCCCAAATAAGATGAAACACAACCTGCAATAGGCGCTGCAAATGCATGCGGTTCATTATTCTGGAAGCTGGTTGCAACATTTGTTGTCTTTATATTCGTGGAATAATTATAGCAGTCTCTTATCAGAGCATTCTCTACCCCTCCTACAATTCCTCCGGTATGGGAACCACCTTCAACATCTCCTGTATTATAACAGCCGTAGATCGTACCCTTACTACATATTGCATAAGCAGCAATACCTCCGGCGCAACTGTCCGAAGCTGTAACAGCTCCTGTATTATAACAATAATAGATTCCATACTGTGACAGAGAAACCGGAACCAATTCCTCCGCTTCCGTAGAACCGCTTCCCGAATCATCAGAAGATCCGCCGGATGTATCTTCCCACCCCCCAATGGATGGATTTACGATTATTACATCACCGCCTTCTGCCACGCCGGTTCCTGCTGCAATACCTCCGACATATGTTCCTGTAAGTGCTCCTTTATTATAGCAGTTAGCAACATATCCCTTGTTATCTCTTACAATACCGGCTGCCTGACCGGTTGATGTAATTGGCGCTTCATTATAACAGTTCAGGATCTTGCCCTTATTCCAATCACAAATTCCTCCCACATCTCCGCTAATGCGTCCTCCGGTATTATTGATTGCTCCACGATTGACACAGTTTTTTACAATGCCATAATTCATATCTACTATGCCAAAGCAATTTTCACGCTGTTTATCGATCCATTCTACATCTGCTGTATTCACACAGGCATCCATAATTCCATAATTCTTATATACAAAAACAGCACCGCCATGCCCACAATATTTTGTGCGCAGTCTTCCGGCTGTACAGTTCGTAACGGATCCATTATTGAACCCTGCAAATACTGCACATGCAGTTACATAAGACTTCTCTATCGTCAGATTCTTTAAAGCTCCCGATCTGCCGATATATCCGATCAGTCCGCCCTGATTATCATATCCCGGATTTTTCCGATACAAGCCCCGGATCGTCTTATGATTTCCGTCAAAAACTCCCTGATATATAATGTTATATTTCGTAAAATTAACATTATAAGATCCGAGAGATGGCCAGTTGATCACATTTGTCGTTTCATCTGTCCATACATCCCATTCACTTGTATCATTCATCTCAATATCATTGCAAAGAACGACATTCTCCGACAGATGTGCCGTAGCATCATCTCCGTTTCCATTTACATAATCAGCAAACCAGTATAACTGTCCGGCATTGCTTACTGCATAGTATCCTATGTAATTTTCGTCTAATCCAAATGCCTTACAATTCTCCGCCGTGACCTGCTCAGCCGGCTGATAGGAACCATCCATCGTTGCAAATCCATTTTCATCATAGGTCAAGCTCTTGCTGACTTCTCCACATGTACTACATTCTGCCGTATAGGTATATATGCCATCCTTTACACCGGTCAACTTCCAACCCACCTTTTCCTCATGGAAAGTGATGTGATCTCTTGGCACACCAAAGGTCTCCGTCAGGCATCTGTAAATCTCAAATGAATGTACCATATAGTACATGCTCTTTAAACTATTCGCTATCGTCTCTTTTGATTTATCTCCATAATCTGTTAAAGTTAACTGTAAAGAATCGTTATCTTTGTGCGGAATCTCTACCATCGTTCGGTTCCATGAACCACAAAATACATTCATATTTAACTCTTTTAAAGAAAGAGGCAGCTTAATCTCACGTTGTTCTTTCAGATTTGTATTATTTTCTTTATATGTAGAAAATAAGCCTTCCGGCAAGGTATTCAAGGCACATCCTTCTTCAAATGTTATGTACTTGATTTTTGCATTTCCGCCACCATCCAATGAAGTCGCTGTAAAATCCGTCAAGCATTTTGGATATTCAAGGCTTCGCAGATTACTGATGCTAAATGCCCGAGTTCCAATGGTAGTCACGTTCTGCATATACGGCAGCTCGGTTATATATATATAACGGAACGCTTCATCTTTAATTGTCCTAACGCTGTCCGGAATCCGGAGTGATGTTACCTTTGAGCATCCCATGAAAGCCTGCTCCTCAATCGTCTCTAACTGGCCAGGAAGCTGTATATTGGTAACATTACCGCAATAAGCAAATGCTGCTTTTCCAATTGATGTCACGGAATCCGGAATCACGATCTCCTGCAATCCGTCACAATCATAAAATGCACATATACCGATCGTTGTGACTGTACCAGGAATCACAAGCTTCTCCATCTGATCCAGATTTCGGAATGCTGATTCTCCGATCGTTGTAAGTCCTTCCGCTAATTCAACATCTTTCAAAGCGTAACAGGCATAAAAAGCTTCCTTTCCTATGCTTTCAACCTTTGAGCCTTTTTCGAACCGGATCGTCTCAAGATACTGTGAATTATAAAAGCACCTCTCCGGTATCGTTTCAATGGAAGCCGGAACCGTAAATTCTTTTAAAGACTTACAACCGTAAAGTAAATATTGAACATTCTTTCCAAATGAAGTAAGCTTGCATCCTTCCTCAAATGTAATCTTCTCCAGTGACTCATCCATATAGAACATGCCATGATTGAACGAACCTGAATTGAATTCTGTAACAGATGCCGGAATCGTGATCTCCTTCAGCTTCTTCTGTTGCTGCACCAGTGCTGTTGTTAATTTCTGCATCGTACTTGGAAGATAGATATATTCATACTGGAGATTTTCTGGTGGACTATATACATTAAAATATGTCAGTCCTTCTCCAACTTCTACCTGCACGATATTGTACTTGGCAAATACGTCTGCATAACCTGAGAATACACTAAACTCACCAGCCCTGCTGCTGTTTGTATCTACGCCTCCATATGTGATCGTAGCAATATATTTTTTCACTGATGTATCTTCTGTATCCACTGCATCTGCTGTGTCTGCCGTAGCTTCCGTATCTGCTGTATTTTCTGCAGCTGCATAGATTCGCCATATATTTCCGTTGTTATCTTTTTCCTCCACCAATGGTTCACCAGTCTTCTGATAGTGATATCCGGTTTCTTCATTGGTTACTTCACCAGTATCTTCACCAGATTCTGCCCCGGCCGCGTCATCCGTCTGTGCATACGTTGTCACAGACCCATAAAGCGTTATGGGCGTCGCAATCGCAAGCATGGCAAGCATGGCGGCTGCCAGATAATGCTTTTTTCTCTTTGTTTTTAATTTACTCATATTTACCTCCCTTTCGTTCATGCACGTATCCCTTATATCCCTAGTACCCCTGCATCCTGTTATACGGATGCTGTCGCATAGTTTATGATCATTTCCTTTAAACGTATCAACTCCGGCATATAATCCCTGTTATCTTCTGCGCCCCATATAAAGCCTCCCGCGTAGTAGGTACATGCTGCCATCATCGTATGTACGGTCACACGGATAAATTCATCCTCCGGTATATCCGTGCGAAAGGTATGATCTTCCTTTGCTTTCTCATACATCATATGCAATCGGGTATCAGCCGAATACACCGACGTATGAATATTCTCAAACTGTTCCTGGTCTACGCCCTCATGCGTGACGTAGTGATTAAAGTTATCATTGTACTGAAGCAGTTCTTTATGATTCAGATACATTTCAATATAACTGTCCAGCGTGAATATGAATCGATCGATCGCCGGAATATCCTGAACCGATGAAATCGGTCTGTTTCTATCGAGCTCGTCCAGATATGATTTCCACTGTGCCATACAGACTGCGATCACGAGTTCTGTCTTGTTCGAATAACACCGGAATAAGGTCGCCCTGCCGATACCGACCGCCTCTGCGATCTCGCCCATACTTACCGCTTCAATCTTCTTTTCTACAAAGATGCGAAATGCAGTATCCAGGATCCGCTGTCGTCGTTCATTTTCTTTTGCTTTTTGTTTCTCTGATTTGTTCATTACCATGTTCCTTTTTGATACGTACTGTATCATTAATTTTATAGGAAATAAAATGTGATGTCAATACGCACAAACACCTCTTATATATAAGTCAAGGATTTTTTCTGACCTCAAAAAAATTAGGCAGCCCTGCTTTGTAGGCTGCCTGTCTCTATTTAAGCTCCAGATATTTCTTAAGCTTTGGCTTTTTCTTTTTATAGTATTCCTGCAGCTTCTCCACCAACAGGGTGAGGTAGCGGAACAGGGATTCTGCCGCGAATCCGAATACCACCATAAGCAGTACGCAGATATTTGACAGATCAGTCAATGCAAATAACTTCTTCAGGAAAAATCCTGAGAATATAAATCCAACGATGTTCAGTCCGATCACACCATATTTCATCTTGTTTAACGGCTCACTGATCTTAAACAGGATCATAAAGCCAACAACGCAAAGCACCATTGTTGCGATCGTACCGATGCTTTCTCCCGGCAGGGCAAATACCTCACCACAGATTACCAACGCACCAACCGCAATTACATCAGTAAGACCACCCGGAAATGCTTTGAACATAACATTTGTAAGGAAATGTCCTTTGATCCTGTCTCTGTTCGGTTCGAGTGCCAGCAGAAATCCGGGAGCACCGATCGTAAACATACTGACCAATGAGATCTGCGCCGGTTCCAGCGGATAGGTGATCATAAAGATAACCGAGAACAGCGACATCAACAGTGAGAATATATTCTTAACAAGGAACAAGCTGGCGGAACGCTGTACATTATTTACAACCCGTCGTCCTTCGTATACCACATCCGGCATATGTGCAAAATCTGAATCCAACAGAACGACCTGTGCTGCCTGTGTTGCAGCCTCACTACCGGACGCCATCGCCACGCTGCAATCCGCATCCTTCATTGCAAGGATATCATTGACACCATCACCTGTCATGGCCACGGTATGCCCCTGCTTTTTAAGTGCCTGCACAAGCTTCTGCTTCTGCTTCGGCGTCACACGGCCAAATACCGTATATTCCCGTACGGCTTCCTTAATCTTCGTATCCGTATCAAGTGTCGTTGCATCCACATAACTTTCTGCGTTGTCAATACCCGCCTGAACTGCGATCTGTGATACCGTCTTTGGATTATCACCGGATATAACCTTGATCGCTACATCCTGACTCTTAAAGTATGCAAAGGTCTTTACCGCATTTTCACGGATCGGATTTGCCAGTGCCACAAAGCCAAGCGGTGTTACTCTGTCAGATAATCCATTTGCAATACTGCTTCCTTCATATCTTCCAAATAACAGCACACGATCTCCCTTTTCGGCATTAGGAAGAATCTCTTTCTCGATTGACGCATAATCATCTCGCATGATGAATTCCGGTGCGCCAAGCAGATAGATGCCATCCGAAAATGTAATACTACCGTATTTCAAACTGGATGAAAATGCCAGACGATCAAGCGGTACTCTGTGTTTTCCGACACTACCGTCTGCCTCATCGGCATATTTCTTCAATGCCTCCATCGTAGCGTTATTATCCTGTGACGCTGCTGTATAATCGATCAGCAGCCCCTTTAATTCGTCTATCGTCTTTAACGGATTCCGGCTGTCCTTACTTAAGAATACATCCTTGATACTCATAACCGGTTCTGTGATCGTTCCGGTCTTATCCACGCACAGCACATCGACACGCGCCAACGTCTCGATACTTTTCATATCATGCAGCAGGACTTTTCGTTTTGCCAGATTCATCGTACTGAGCGCCAGTGCAATCGTAGTAAGAAGATATAACCCCTCCGGGATCATACCAAGGATAGCTGCAACCGTCGAGGTTACACTCTTCCGGATCGAGTCATCATTTACGAAATGGCTCTGCCAGAACAGAATGATACCGATCGGTATAATGATGATACCAACCCATTTTACGATCAGGTTGATCGACCGGATCATCTCGGACTGTTCACCGCTTCCCATGGTCTTTGCTTCCATGCTGAGTTTTGAGATATAGGATTCATTTCCGACCTTTTCCAGTCTGGCATAACATTCACCGGACACCACAAAGCTGCCGGATAACAGCGAACTGCCGCTCGTCTTTTCTACCTCGTCCGCTTCACCGGTAAGGAGGGATTCATTTACCTGAATGCTGCCATCGATAACAACCGCATCTGCACAGATCTGCTTTCCGGCTGTCAGTAAAATGACATCATCCTTTACCAGTTCTTCCGAACGGATCTGCTGTAAAACCCCATCTCTGACTACATCTGCATGAGGTGCATTTAAGAAATTCATTTTTTCCAGTGTCTTCTTCGCACGCAGCTCCTGTATGATACCGATCAATGTATTACCTATGATGATCGGTAGAAAGGTCAGGTTCCGAAAGGAACCAACAAGGATCAATAATACTGTGATAATAAGAAATATTAAGTTAAAGTATGTAAGTGTATTCGACAGAATGATCTCTTTCGTCGTTTTATCCGTCGATATATCGGTCTGATTCGTCAGCCCTTTTTCGATTCGTTTCTTTACTTCGTTTTCTGTCAGTCCCCGGATCGAAGGATTGATCTGATTTGCCTTTGTATCGTCCATAAGATTTCCTCTCTGGTCTGTGTTATCAAAACTTTTACACCATTCTACTACATTCCTATGAAAAGAAAACGAAAATAAATGTTAAATTTTGTTAATTCTTTATTCGTCTTTATTCAGGTGATAACCAGCCCCCCATTTTCTTTCTGTCCGTTCATTGAACCAAACTTCAGTTTCTTTCTTGTAATCAGATATGCTATTACTCCACACAGAATTCCAACCAGAATGCCACCTAAGATATCGGTCGGGTAATGCACATACAGGTATAGTCTGGAAAATGCGATCAGCACCGCAAGCACCAGTGCCGGATACCGATATTTCTCTTTTGCAAAAAACAATGCAGTTACTGCTGCAAAGGACGCTGCCGTATGACCGGATGGGAATGAATAATCTGTCGGCTTCTTCACTAACAGGGAAATCGCTGTATTTACATCAAAGGGTCTTGTCCTTGCTACCGCATTCTTCAATATGCCATTACAAAGTATAACATCAAATACCAGTGCAAGTGCCATCAGGATTCCTGTCTTTCTGTGTTTCTTACTGATCAACAGCACGATCGTAAGTGCGATCCAGATGACCCCTGCATTTCCAAGTGTCGATACAAATGGCATCACTACATCAAGAAATGCATTTCTCATATGCTCCTGTATAAAATCTAAAATCGTTAACTCCATCTGATTCACCTTTTGTCCTCCTGCCTGTATGTAAATCGCACACTGTTTCTACCGATCTGCTCTGTCGCTTCACTTATGCAAGTGATTTTGTATGTCTTTCAGATAAGTATCATTTATTTTTCCCGGAGGATCTTCACACCACGAACAATCATGAATACACCTACGATCAACAATGCCGCTGACATTACCGTTGGAAACAAAGAACCCATAACAATCGTGAGGCTGGCCGTCTGAATGAGCATAAAAATAAAGCTAAGCACACTAATGCCATTTACTAATATAAAGCCGGCTCCGACTACAATACATATGACTCCGGCATAAATATTCGCGCCTTTCCGAACTGCGGAACCAACCTTTCTTGCCTGCTCCCGCTGTGCAGAATCCATACCCATGCCATTCATCATCTGATCAAATTCAGGCGACATACCGCTTCCATATACTGTACCACCACTATTCACCTGACTGGTATAGACCTTGTTTCCAGCATCTCCTGAAAATGGTGTGCCCGGAGTTCCCTGCTGCCATTGTGAATTCTGCCCGGTATCTGTAGCCCCTGGTGATGTTTTCTCGCTATTTTCTATTATTATGTCTGCCGGCTGACTGCCATACACACCATATAAGCTGTTGTATCCGGACTGACTATTGTATCCGGACTGGTCGTTATATTCGCCGTCATAACTTCCATATTCCGGCGTCTGATATGGCTGATATCCACCGTCCATTTCCTGTCCATTAATTCTATCACCGACACCGCCGCTCCATTGAACCCTGCCGGATTTCTGGTCTGCATCACCGCTGTCTCCTTTTAAAAAGTTACGAATTCCCTGGATCAGAAGCAGCACTCCTATGCCCCCGAAAAACAGAAGGAAAAGTCTCATGACACCTAGTCCTTTTGCAAAAAGGCCCACAAAGCCAAAACTCATGAATACCAAAGTTCCCAGAATGCAACCCAGTAATTGTTTGACCCGATTGGATACACTTTCCATCGAATTAATAAATAATACAACACCTGTCAATGCAAATATTAATCCGAATCCAAGTACGATCCCCCATGTTAAGATTCCACCCTGATCATACAGGGTTGTTATGCCCCATACTCCGAGTGCAAGCATCATCACGCCAAAGCAAAAGAAAACAAATGCTCCTATTTTTGCTCCTTTTTGTTTCTGCATAAAACCACCTCCGTTTATAGAGTATCACATAACTGTGGTTTTTTACACTTCTCCATGTATATTTTTTTGATTTTGTCACCAAAGCCCTTCGATGGAAATTCTTCCGATGATACTTCTGTTCCTATAAAGCAAAAAAATCCCCCGCACTTGTCTCCTGTAGTTCTTCGGGCTACAGGCAAATGCGGGGAACCTTTTCTTTGTTTGTTGATTTATTCACTCTAATAAGTATGTTTCTTTGACTTTGGTACTGCAGCTTCAACCTCCTGTGCATTATGATTAGCTGTTGCACATACCTTCTGAACTGCTTTCTTTTTCTTCAATGGATGCTTTGGATTCTTATCCATGATCTACACTCCCTTTCTTATATCTGTATACATATACATAAGGGGTCATGTTTTTATTCGCACGGCTCGATATCAACACATTTTATTCGATGGCAATGAAGTTCTCCTTTTCGATTGCTTCCGGTGCTTTCTTTGGAAGGGTCAGACGAAGAATACCACTTTCATATTTTGCATGTATATCCTTCTGACTGATACCGTCACCAACATAGAAACTTCTGCTCATGCTGCCGGCATAACGTTCACGTCTGATATACTTACCGGTCTTCTTATCTTTCTCATCCTTATCCAGACCTTTTTCAGCGGAAATAGTGATGTAGCCATCTTCCAGTTTGACATTTACTTCATCCTTCTTAAATCCAGGAAGGTCAATGTCTACTTCATAGCTGTCATCTGTTTCACGGACATCCGTCTTCATCATGTTCTTAGCATGTTTGCCATACAACGGGCTTTTCTCTGGAAACATTTCCTTTTCAAATTCCTTACCGAATGGGAAATCATCCATCCAATCATCAAATAAACTTTCTCCAAAAATACTAGGTCTTAACATAAGTCATTACTCCTTTCAATTTCAAACCAGTGTCGGAAATCTCAGCTCCTTATGGAACCTTGAGGCACTTAGACTTTTGTATGTTTAGCACTGTCAGAGAAACTGAAGTGTCGAATTTGTATGTTATAAGTTCCGGGATTCTTTCTTTTATCTTCTTTCTTAATCCCTTTCCTTATCTTTATCTATGTTATAGCACCGTTTATTAGCACTGTCAAGATGTGAGTGCTAATTTTGTGTGAAGATTTTGTGAACTATCTGATTTCCATTTCTACACTTAAAAGAAAAAGCCAGACCGGTGCTCACCGGCCTGGCTCTTTCTTCTATATAATTATAGGTTATTTGTAATTTACTCTACATCCTGTAAAGCTGCAAAGTCTTCCTCACCGGTACGAACCTTAACAACCTTGTCAACGCTGTATACGAAGATCTTACCATCACCGATATGTCCGGTATACAGAGCCTTCTTAGCAGCTTCAATAACTGCACTGACAGGAATCTTGCTGACTACGACTTCTACCTTAACCTTTGGAAGAAGGGTTGCATCTAATTCAACACCACGGTACATCTCGCCGGCACCCTTCTGGATACCACAGCCCATAACCTGATTCATTGTCATACCTGTAACACCGAGGTCATTTAAAGCTTTCTTTAAGATCTCAAACCGTGCAAGCTTTGCAATGATAACTACCTTGTAGATACCGCTTGGGGATGCTGTAACAGGAGCTTCCGCAACCTTGACTGCTGCATTCTTTAATGTGTCAGAAGCCTTATCATAATCAGCTACACCAAGATCTGTATTTTCATTTACATCCATTGTCATTGTATTTGATACATCAACAATACTGAAGCCGGCATATGCAGATGGAAGACCATGCTCGCATGAATCCAGACCAACAATTTCCTCTTCCTCTGATACACGAAGGCCGAAGATCTTCTTAATAAGAAGGAATGCAATTGTAATCGTAACTGCTGTCCAGAGGATGGTTGCGCCCATACCTACGAACTGAATACCGAGCTGCTTGAAACCACCGCCATAGAATAAACCTTTGGCTGCGATCTGGTTTGCACCATATGTTACACCATCACCGATACCTCTTGCAAATGCAGGAGCTGTATCTGTAGCGAAAAGACCAACTGCGATTGTTCCCCAGATACCATTTAAGCAGTGAACTGCAACAGCACCTACAGGATCATCAATATGTAATTTGTAATCTAAGAGCCATACACCGAATACAACCAATACACCGGCAACAGCACCGATCACGATAGCACCGAAAGCATCACAGACATCACAAGGAGCTGTAATTGCGACCAGACCTGCAAGAGATGCATTCAGACACATTGAAACATCAGGCTTACCATATTTTACCCAGGTAATGATCATTGCTACAACTGTTGCAACAGCAGGAGCAATTGTTGTTGTTACGAATATGGAACCAAGTTCTGAAACGGTTGTTGCTGCTGCACCATTGAATCCATACCAGCCAAGCCAGAGGATAAATACACCGAGACAACCGATCGGAAGGTTATGTCCAGGGAATGCATTTACTTTTTCAACCTTACCATCCTTGCCCTTTACAAACTTACCGATACGAGGTCCAAGGATTGCTGCACCGATCAATGCACAGATACCACCAACCATATGAATACAGTTAGAACCGGCAAAATCATGGAAGCCCATCTGAGCTAACCAGCCGCCGCCCCATGTCCAGTGTGCCTCAATCGGATAAATAACTGCTGAGATAACTGCTGAATATACACAATAAGAAATGAATTTTGTACGTTCTGCCATCGCGCCGGATACAATTGTCGCTGTTGTTGCACAGAACACTAAGTTAAATACGAAGTTGGACCAGTCAAAATTTGCATAATCAGTAAATATGTCAAATCCCGGTTTACCGATCAAACCAACCATGTCTTCACCAAGTAAGAGTCCAAAACCAAGAAGGATAAATACAACTGTACCAATACAGAAGTCCATCAGGTTTTTCATCAGAATGTTTCCGGCATTCTTTGCTCTGGTAAATCCTGTTTCTACCATCGCAAATCCTGCCTGCATCCAGAATACCAATGCCGCTCCGATCAGGAACCAGACACCGTACACTTCACCAGAAATTGCATCTAAAATTTCACTTGTCATAGTTCTTACCTCCTAAAACTCAAAAATGCGATACACGGAGACTTATCCATAACAGACGCCCCATTGCATCGCATTTTACTTCATTTTTCCCCTCATCCGGTCCGCGCGTATAGCCGGATATCAGGTTTTTCTTTGTCCTGTACCGGGGAACTTATACCTCCCGATAAAAGAAAAAGGCACTACGAATATTTCGTAGCGCCTTTGCTATGTCCATGAGTATAGCACCGGGGATTACTCATGTCAACGATAAATTTATATTTTTTTTAGAGATTATTAACCATGCCTTTTCCAACTGATCATCACAGTTTATAGTTTCGCATTCTATACAAGTATTTATCTACTTTCTCTTCATCTGTGGGATCAGTATAAAGCTGCAATACAGGATTGCTATAACTGCCATGATCCCCCCTGCAAATCCGATATACCCCATCGATGCATGTGTACATACCAGACCACCGATCCAGGTTCCGCATCCGATTCCCAGATTATAGATTCCTGAGAACATTGACATGGCCACAGCGGAGGCTTCCTCCGGAACCGCTTTGATCGTCTCTGACTGGAAAGTAACGCTAAATGCCGTTACAGCCATACCCCACAGCATACAGATCAATATCATTGTCCATGTAAATTTCGATGCCGGTTTCAGGCAAAGCATGACAACAGCGATCAATGTGATCGATGCACGGATAAAATGATATCTGTGTTTGTCATATACACAGGAGAACAGAAAACTTCCAAGAATTCCGGCAGCTCCAAACAACATTAAAGTTATAGTAACAAGATTATCCTTAAACATTGCTACCTGCTTCAAAAACGGCTCAATATAGCTGTAGCCTGTATAGTATGCACCCGCAACTAAGAACGACATTAATATGATCCCAAGCATAACCGGGTTCTTCAATATCACCGGCAGTTCTTTCATTTTAAAGGATGTACCGCCTTCAACCTTCGGAAATACAAATGCCATATAGATAAGGGCAAGAAATGCAACAACTGCAACACAGAAAAATGTCATTCTCCATCCTACATATAATCCAACGATCCTTCCAAGCGGAAGTCCAAATATCATCGCAATGGATGTACCGGTTACTACCATACTCATCGCAAACGACCTGAACTTCTCCGGCACGATCTTAACTGCTGCCGGTGATGCGATCGACCAGAAGACCGCATGTGCACAGGCAACTATGATCCTTGCCGCCATCAGCATCGCATATCCGGCTGCAACCGCTGATAATACCTGACCGATTCCAAATAATGCAATCGTTCCCAACAGCAGCTTTCGGAAGCTGATCCTTGATGCAAGCAGCATAAGTGGCAGTGATAACAGCATAACCGCCCACGAATATGCTGAGATCAGCATCCCCGCTTTTGCCTCCGTGATCTGAAAATCATCCGCGATATCGGTCAGAAGACCGATTGGCATGAATTCCGATGTATTAAATATAAATGCCGCTACCGTCATTCCGATGAGCGGCAGCCATTCCCTGATAGTTAATTTCTGATTCATTCTGTGATTATATCCTTTCCTGTAAAATTCCTGTATTTTCTATTTAAACATTTACCATTTTGCAACGCAGTCCGTTAATATATATTCTTTACCATGTAATGCAGTATGTTAATATGACTCCGTATTTTGCAACGCATTTATATGAAACCTATCTTGTATTATATGGTATTTTTTCCTATGAACCGCATCTGATATTATCCGGCATTTTTATTTCCATAGTAATTTTATTATCGGATTCCCAACTCCGCAAGTCAAAAAATAGTCTTCTTTTTGTAATTTTTGCTGTGTTTACCGCTGTTTTTTCACGAAATTAAACGAATTCTGTTGCATTAGCGTAGAAAAGTATGTATTATATTAAAATATTGTGTTATTTTTATAAATATTTGATTTTTCTGTAATATAATTCTTTACTTTATTCATATAATTTATGAGAATAACACATCACCACAATACAAAAAATGAAAAGGAGAAAATCATGTGGGCAACTGTAAATGAAATCTTAACAAAAATCGATGATTTTGTGTGGGGTCCTCCACTTATGGTCCTTATTATGGTCGGTGGAATTCTTCTCACAATCCGGATGGGCGTTCTTCAGATCCGCAAACTGCCATTAGCACTCAAATGGATGATCAAAAACGAAGAAGAAGGCGAAGGCGAAGTTACTTCCTTTGGTGCACTGTGTACTGCTCTTTCCGCTACGATCGGAACCGGTAATATCGTTGGTGTAGCAACTGCGATCGGAGCCGGTGGACCGGGAGCATTATTCTGGATGGTACTTGCTGCATTCTTCGGAATGGCAACCAAATATGCAGAAGGTCTTCTGGCTGTCAAATATCGTGTCGTTGACAAGGACAACCATGCACTTGGCGGACCATTCTACTATATCGAAAGAGGTATGGGATCAAAATGGAAATGGCTTGCAAAAATATTTGCTTTCTTTGGTATCTGTGTAGGTCTGTTCGGTATCGGAACCTTCTCTCAGGTAAATGGTATTTCTTCCGCTGTTAATTCATTCTTTGATCCTGACATGCAGTGGACGATTAATATTCCAGGGATCGGTACTTATTCATGGACCGTTGTTATCGCTTCCCTGATCTTAAGTGTATGTGTTGCACTCGTTCTGATCGGCGGACTGAAGCGTATCGCAAGCGTATCCCAGATCATCGTTCCATTTATGGCTGTTATCTATATTGTTATATGTGTGATGTTACTGATCTGTAACATCACTAAGATTCCTGAGGCTGTTGTTATCATTGTAAAGAGCGCATTCAAGCCTTCTGCTGTTGCAGGTGGTATCGCCGGTTCATTTATCGTTGCTATGCAAAAAGGTGTAGCGCGTGGTATCTTCTCAAATGAAGCCGGTCTTGGTTCTGCTCCTATCGCAGCAGCCGCTGCCCAGACAAAGGAACCGGTTCGTCAGGGTCTTGTATCCATGACAGGTACTTTCATCGATACCATCATTATCTGTACAATGACAGGTCTTTCCATCGTTCTTACCGGTGCATGGAAAGTAGAAGGTTTACAGGGTGTTCAGGTTACCACATATGCTTTTAACGAGGGACTTCCGATTCCTGCAACGATATCAAGCTTCCTGTTAATGCTCTGTCTGGTATTCTTTGCATTTACAACTATCCTTGGATGGGATTATTATTCTGAGCGTTGTCTGGAATACTTATCCGGCGGCAAAAAGAAATCCATCATGATCTACAGATGGTTATACATTCTTGCTGTATTTATCGGACCTTACATGACAGTTTCTGCTGTATGGACGATCGCCGATATCTTCAACGGACTGATGGCTATTCCTAATATGATCGCCATCTTTGCTTTAAGCGGTGTGGTTGTAAGGGAAACGCGTGATTTCTTCAGCCGTCATAATAAGCAGCCTTTTGAATAATATATACCGAAAAAGTTCCGGTCGTTATTTATACACTTTACATATTATTGCGCAAAACACTTCTGCTCTACCTACGTTGTAGCGGTACATAAGGCTGCAAAATGTGCATCCTTAATACCAACGCACCGGCAGGTTTACTGCATAACAGTAAATGTATAAATAGTTGACCGGGATTTTTTTCATCTCTCTTATATAAAGAGGGCTCGGAGGTACAGTTCCATACCTCCGAGTCCTCTTATTTTTTCTGTGCTCTGTTAATTCTTTTTCTTAGTTATATCAATTAAAGGTCGTATCCGCATCAGGTATTACGCCGTTAATTCTTTCCCTTAGCTATATAGTTATATAATTGGTGGGTATTAAACCACTTTATAACACTTCATACCACATCAAATTTTGTTTTTTGGGTATCTGCTTTCATTTTAATAATCTATACCCTTATCTCTACCTTACTTTCGGGTATTATCATCCATAGAAATCTTTCATACCCTGAAATCATTTTATTTCACACCATACCCATCTTCTTAATAATTTCCGGGTATTAGGTTGATCTTATATCATCTATACCCATATATGCATTCAGATTAATGACGATTCCGGGTATTAGGTTGATCTTATATCATCTATACCCATATATGCATTCAGATCAATGACGATTCCGGGTATCAGATTGATCTTATATCATTTATACCCATATATGCGTTCAGATCAATGACGATTCCAGGTATCACATTCAGCTTCCGCATATTAAGCTATCCCTGCGTTTTTTGTATAATGCTATCTCTTCTCAGCAAAACCTTTTACATGGTCAAGGACGATCTGCATCAGGCGGGTGCGGGCTTCGGTGCTTGCCCAGGCGATATGTGGCGTGATGAATAGCTTATGGCTGTCCTTTATAGCAAGCAAAGGATTGTCCGGCTGTATCGGTTCCGTCCGAAGGACATCTACGCCTGCGGCTGCGATCGTGCCCTGCTTCAAGGCTTCCGCAAGATCTTCTTCTACTACGATCGGTCCACGTCCAAGGTTCAGGAAGATCGCGGATCGTTTCATCTTTGCAAATGCCGCTTTATCCATCAGGTTCTCGGTATATTCATTTAATGGCGCATGAACCGATATAACATCAGATGTCCGAAGAAGTGTATTCAGGTCAACCTGCTCATAGCCCTCCTGTACCGGTCTGCCGGATGCTGAATAATAGATTACATGTGCGCCAAATGCCTTTGCTATATCCGCTACCTTCCTTCCGATCGCTCCAAGTCCGATGATGCCCCATGTCTTTCCGGCAAGCTCTGTAAACGGCTCGCCAAACCAGGTAAATACATCATTTTTCTGATATGATCCATTCTTTACATAATCATCATAATACCGAAGCTTTTCGAGCAGATAAAAGAGCATGGCAAATGTGTGCTGTGCAACGATCGTGGTGGAATATCCGGCTGCATTTCTCCATTCAATTCCCCGTTTATCCAGATAATCTTTATCCAGATTATTTGTTCCGGTTGCTGCTACGCAGACCAGCTTCAGATTCTGAGCAGTTCCGATCGTCTGCTCGTTTACCGGTACCTTATTCACGATGATAACATCTGCATCTACTACCCGCTCCGGAACTTCTTCCGGCTGTGACATTTCATATGTTACAACCTCACCCAAAGTCTCAAAGTCTGTCAAGTCAATATCTTCTCCTATCGTCTTACGATCCAAAAACACTATCTTCATAATCATATTTCCTTCCCTGTTTTATCTTTGTTATTCGATATTCCATTTACCTGTACCTGCTGTCAGCCGTGCTTGGTAAAAACAAGCTATCAACATATGCCGCATTCCATCCGCCTGTGCCTGCTGTCAGCCGTGCTTGGTAAAAACAAGCTATCAACATATGCCGCATTCCATCCGCCTGTGCCTGCTGTCAGCCGTGCTTGGTAAAAACAAGCTATCAACATATGCCGCATTCCATCCGCCTGTGCCTGCTGTCAGCCGTGCTTGGTAAAAACAAGCTATCAACATATGCCGCATTCCATCCGCCTGTGCCTGCTGTCAGCCGTGCTTGGTAAAAACAAGCTATCAACATATGCCGCATTCCATCCGCCTGTGCCTGCTGTCAGCCGTGCTTGGTAAAAACAAGCTATCAACATATGCCGCATTCCATCCGCCTGTGCCTGCTGTCAGCCGTGCTTGGTAAAAACAAGCTATCAACATATGCCGCATTCCATCCGCCTGTGCCTGCTGTCAGCCGTGCTTGGTAAAAACAAGCTATCAACATATGCCGCATTCCATCCGCCTGTGCCTGCTGTCAGCCGTGCTTGGTAAAAACAAGCTATCAACATATGCCGCATTCCATCCGCCTGTGCCTGCTGTCAGCCGTGCTTGGTAAAAACAAGCTATCAACATATGCCGCATTCCATCCGCCTGTGCCTGCGGTCAGCCGTGCTTGGTAAAAACAAGCTATCAACATATGCCGCATTCCATCCGCCTGTGCCTGCGGTCAGGGTGGAGAGAAAACGCGTTCCATTTCCTATTCTGCCCGCACGCCTATTTGCCGTCAGTCGCCCTAACTCACCCTTATGGGTTCAGACAAGGGCTTTGTGCCGGCATCATAACGGAAATTACACTTTATGTTTTCCTCTCCACCCTGACAGCAGGCACAGGCGGATAGAACATCGGAAAACCTAGAAAATATGGGAGAATCACCCAAGATCCTCCCATATAGCTACCATCACTAATTTCATGTTTCGTTTTACCTTCCAGACAGGAATGACCGCCTCATCTGCAAATATGTAAGGTATGACATCCTTTGTCTCATCGAAATCCTTCTTGATATGATACAATCCATCTTTACAATACCAGAATGTATTTCCATCTAAGGTTACGCGAAGCTTCCAACCAACGAAACGTTTTCCCGGAACCGAAAATTCACATTTACGAAGTGTTCCTGTTCCGTCATTCTCCCAAACCGTTTTGTCCTTGTACTCCAGATTTCCCTTCTTCGTCTGTAAAAACTGATCTTGAACATCTTCTGAATAATGATTTTCTACATCAGCTCGGTCACTGTTATAGCATATATAGAATGGAAAATATCCAAACCCATCCGCCTCATCCAACAGCTCCTCTGTAACAAAATCCGTACAGATTGTATCAACACCGGAATCCAACAGGTGTTTTGCATAATCTGCATCTTTCTTAATCGTATAGCAAAATACATACAATCCTGCATTATGAACTTTATGAATCATTTTCTCATTCACATAATTCATCCGAATAGCTATGCTGCATATTCCATGATCCAGACAATACGTAATAATGGAATCAAGCCTTTCCGTCCGCCGTCCAATCAGATACATATAATTTTTAAAAAGATATACAGAATCTATCTGTTCATACATTGTCTTATTGTATACCTGTACCAGCAGTCGATCCAGGAATGCCTCATCATGCTGAAAATCATCCAACAAAATTTCTGTGATTTCTTTAATTTCATTTCCATCTTTCTTACTATGAAAATCCACCTCAAACCTGTAGTCCGGTTCGTCCTTTACTCTTTCATAAAATTGTCTCGCATCCATGATCGGATTCCCATGAATCGGCATATTCATCACACGTTCATATGTCATGTTATCAAAATCCGGTTTATATGTAATTCCGAGACACTTGCAGTTACTCGGCGACCAACCATGACTAAGTACCAACCGACCATCAGTAGTATAGGAAAAATCGATCTCAAAATCCTTATAACCTGTTCCTATCCCATGCTCCAGTGCTGCCATCGTATTATGATAAGTCTTGTCATCCATGCCACCAAATGCATGTCCCATCAAAGGCTTTGAGAATATATCTGATCCGCAGTTCACGCGAATTCCATGCTTATCTTCCCACTGTGTGACAAAATAAATACTATTCTCATCCTTATACAGCTCTTTCACTGATGATCCAACCGGAAGCAGCATTTTTTCCGGCATATCCGCCTCTGTTCTGTGCCAGTTTCCATCCGTACAGTACCATTCCCATACAGCAGGAGTCCGTCTTCTGGCATAAAACCCGATACAGTCTGCATCTTCTCTTACAAAAGGGTTCTGTAGTTTCGGATATGAGAATCCGCTCCATATAGTACTGACAAAACGCCGGTCACAATCTGCCGATTCTGTCTTATTATATTCTTTGTCTACTGATGTTGCACCATTTCCTACATATACAAGTCTTCTTGTCTTATGCTCTAACTTCAAATGTGGCACATGAACCTTCATGCTGATTAACCGCCTTTTATTTTCCTAAATCATCTTTGATCTGTGTCGTTGAGATATCCGGTGTTCTTGGCAGATATACAACCTCACACTGCTCTTTTAAGAAGTCAAATTTTCCTTCCCAATCATTTCCCATAACAAAGGTATCTACTTTAAATTCCTTGATATCTTCTTTCTTCTGCTCCCAGCTTTCCTCCGGAATAACCAGATCTACATAGCGGATTGCTTCCAGAAGCTGTTTTCTTTCTTCATATGAAAAATAACATTTCTTCTTCTTCTGATTCCAGTTAAATTCATCTGTTGATAATGCAACGATCAGATAATCGCCCATCTCTTTTGCTCTGCGGAGCAGGTTAATATGTCCATAATGGAGCAGATCAAATGTTCCATACGTAATTACCTTCTTCATATCATTCTCCTTCATCCCTGACAGCTAACGCAATCAGATTCTTTAAATCTTTTTCATTTGTAATAAGCTGAACTGCATATGCATCACCGTATATGGCTTTGAAAATCATCCGCTGTTCTTCTGTCTTTACAAATATTCCCCTCATGTATGGCAGGCACACCTTCAGGGCATCCTTAAGAAACTGATCTTTTTCCACCACCAGTTTCCTGAACATGTCATCACTGATACATAATATTTTATTTGGTGTTTCCATAAATGTCAATGACAGAAGCTTCTGTGCATCTACGACATCATATAACACGATCAGATCAAACGGGGCATGTCCATAGAAACGTCGTCCCGCAGCTGCATAGTCATACTTCCATATTTGTATTGCCTGTTCGATCGTGATCTTTTTATTGTCATAGAGCTTCTGTGCTGCAATACCTGCTCCACTCAAATGATATTCATCATGAGTTCCAATAACCGGTATTTTATTCAGCATCGGATAAGCTGTATCCTTATTGTCATTTGTCAGATATCGGTTACATGAAATGAATACATCCATATCATCATGTCCGTCAGATTCTATATAGGTTCGAAGACGTCTGGTATCTTCCGAATCTCCACAGGAATCCGAATAGATCAGCACCTGTTTCTTCGCATGATCCGAAATTGGCTCTACATCTACATATTCCTCTGTACCTGTAAACAGACTACAGAGCTTCTTCGCATTATCCACAGAATCATAAGCGCAGAATTCCTTATATGCAGCTTCATCGTCATATGTCTTTCCGCGGTTAATTGCTTCCAGCACTTCTTCTTTCGTACGCACTTTGTCAAATGGAAGCTCCATCAGATCCATGTATGTTCCACGTTTCTTGCGATATAATTCATAATCATTGCAATACAGAATGATCTGTCTGCGCAGCACCAGATAATCATAAAATACACTGGAGTAATCCGTGAGCAATGCATCTGTAAGCGCAAGCAACTGGTAACTGTCTACCGTCGGCGGGAATTTCTTAATTCTCTTATATACACTGTAATCAAGAGAATCACTGACTTTATGATGCAGATTTACATATAAGATCTGATCATCTCTGAGATTTGCATCCAGATAATCTAATAATTCTTTTGACTCATCTATAACCTGTTCTACATCCAGATAATCTTTCCAGGTAGGCATATATGCATACAGATGTTCACCGTTCGGCGCAAGCTCGGCACGAAGCTCATGCAGATCTGCTTTTGATGCTGCAAGCATTCCGCCGGTTCTTGGATAACCAAGGTTCAAAGCTTTTCCCTGCATCAGTGTTGCTACCTTATATGACTCCAGCATATGCACCTTTGTGTATTCATTTGGATATAACAGATAATCTGCATCTATAAAATTCTTCTGTGTGTTTCCATCTTTATGCTTTCCGTTTGCATTCTTGGCAAGTCCCAGCTTCTTTAATGGTGTGCCATGCCAGATATTGATATAGGTCTGGCCATCCTTTTTCACCCAGCCAACCGGGAAATATACCTCAGTGAGCAGATACTGTGCAGACTCTATTATCTCCATATATTGTGCATCTTTTATAATGGTCTGTGTCCGCGTCCAGTTATTATTCTTAATATAGGTCTGAACTGTTGCATCCGTTTCCTCATCCGTCCGCACATAGATCTTAAAATCCCTGAAGCAGTCATTTGAATTCAGTTCATTCAGGATATACTGCATGGAACCACGCACGCCTTTTCCAAGTCCTACCAGAGCAACCGTATTTGGAACGATCTTACGACCGTAATAAGCATCTGTTACATTTTTCCTACCGGGTTTTACCTTGTTCTCTTTTGCAAGCTCTACCATCTCCTGAACCTGAGATTCCCATTCCTTATGTTCTGTAGTATCCGGTTCTGTGGTCTTCTTACAGTCAACAAGTCCTTCTGACTGATTCGGAAGCAAATGTATCTTTTCCGGTTTCTTTTCCTCGCTCAGTTCCAGTTTAATGCTGCTATATATTTCAGATATGTCTTCTTTATAACGCAGAATATCCCTTCCATAGAATCCGAATCCCGGTTTCTGTAT
Organism: Clostridium sp. AF15-41; assembly: GCF_003604095.1. Taxonomy (NCBI): domain Bacteria; kingdom Bacillati; phylum Bacillota; class Clostridia; order Eubacteriales; family Clostridiaceae; genus Clostridium; species Clostridium sp. AF15-41. The sequence goes on along the minus strand of NZ_QTMQ01000002.1, from coordinate 162,554 downwards.
ATGAAGCAACTGTTCTTCGGATGTACAGAAATAAAGCCGGATCGGAGTCTCCCAGTGATATCTGTCCGTAACGATATCTGTTCCTTGCGCACGCTCTCCTATACAAACTACATTGAAATGCAACAGATCCCTGACATAATCCATCTGTTCTCTGTCAAATGGAATATAGCCTCTGATATCTGTAACAGATACGATCAATCTGTCTGCTAACAGCATTAACAGTTTATGCTGCATACTGTTCTTTTCTACCATTCTGCCCCCGGCAGCTTCCAGGTTTTTCCATACTGTGCTTCCAGGTTCTGAAACAAAATAATATTCATTTCCATCTTTTTCAGATACTGCATATTGATATAATTCCGTGATACGACTCTCTGTCTGATCCGTATCAGCCATGAATAACACTACTGCATTATTCTTATTTGCAGTCTCTTTATAGAACATTTTTCTGAGCCTGCAATTTTCTTTTGCAGCCTGTGTACGAGCTTTTCCCAGTTTCTTCTCAAATAATTTTTCTTTCTGGCATTTATCCTGATTAGAACATTTGAAAAAATAAATACCATCATTTTCTGATCTGGCACTGTATCCGCCAAGATTCCATTCAATTCCAACATTTGGATCACTTATCGGAACATATGCCGAATCAAATCCCAAAGGAATCCTGATAGATTCATCACCGAAATTAGCAAAACATAAGAGATAACAATCTTTTCGATCCTCAAATGGCATATCTACATGTATCATCGCTTCCTGATACATCGTCTGCCCCATAATCTCTTTTCCTGTATAACTGCCGCTGTAAACAAATACTTTCTTCTTGCCACCAAACATAAAATAAACCTGATCAGCCATAGCAGCAAGGATCGGATGAACATGTCCATCCACACACAAATTTCCATCCCTGTATTTGATCTGATCGATCTGAAGCTTCAGATTACTTATCTTATCCAGGATCGTATTTGCCGATCCATAATATGCTTCTGCATCAAAATACTTCTTCTCAAAGACATATTCTTCGTCATACTTTAATTTTCCATAAAACATCTTTACAATATCCGGAACCTGTGTTTCCTTCAATTTGTAGCAGTTCAGCATAACATCATCTTCTACATATGAAAGCAGCTGTTTAATCTCGGAAAACACCACTTCGCGATCAGGATCAGTTTCTCCAAATCCGCAATCCGTCATATTCTGCTCTATAAAGCCTTTTAACACATGCATCAAATGATATTGAATAAATACCGGAACTGTCTCATACTGAGTCTGCAGCTCTGCAAGAAATGGCAGCCAGAATGTCCGGAACAGATCCGTCTGATTCTTTGCATATGGCTGATTTTCATCCATATCACGCAAATATGTGATATAGCTGATATATAATACATTCTTTTCTTTTGCACAGATATCCAGCATACTGGCCTGTTCCATTGCCTGCTTATATTCATTTTTGAATTCCAGTTTATTCATTTTATCTGTACGTAGAATTGTTCCACCAAAATAAAACGGATGGCAGTGGAATTTCTTACGAAGCACCTGATCGATCACCTTTTTCCCTGTCGTATCCCCTGCAAATGCATCAACAGACCCATCTGGGCCGCATTTTTTCAGCATAATAACCGTACTTTTATTATGCATCTCAAGTTCTGCTACAAGACGTACAAATGCTCCGTCTGACCACCGGTCACCGCTATCCGTAAATGTAACATAATCACCTGTTACATGACTTTTGGCGTCTTCAAATATATTACTGTTCTCTGGGATTTTATTTATATCATATATAGAAATATCAAGATTTTTACCTGTCAAAGTCTCCTCAAATGTCTGTCCGTTTCCCTTGTAGATCAAAAGCTGAATATCACCTGTATAATCCTCCAGCTGCTTCTGCAGGCTGTTCCCTGTAATGAGGTTCTTTTCCTCCCTGTCAGATAATCTCCATATAATTGAAAGCTTCATGCTGCTGTTAAAACTCCTTACTCATTTTTATCAGTGACAGGTTTGTTGCCTAAAATAATTCTCTAAAAATCTACCTGTTTCGACTACTTTATTATATCTATTTAACCCGCTATTTTCAACCTAATAATACAAAATACAGCAATAAAACAGCTATAGAAATTATGCGCGTTCTACAGCTGTTTTATTCTTATCGCTTATTCGCTTATATTATCTGCCATTTATTTTCCTGTTCCGCATCCTGCCTGCGCAGCAACTGATGAAAGGCATCACCTGCTTCTTTGTATGCTTCCTCATAGAAATATTCCTGAGAATTCAACACAGGTCCGACCATCGGAAGCTTTTTATAGCTGCCGTCCGGCTGCTGCTCTCTCGCTTTCACATTATCCCGAAGCATCGTTGCAAATATCTTACGAACTTTATTCTTTACCGTCTCATCATAAAGCGGTGCTGCTACTTCTACACGTCGAAGTGTATTTCTGGTCATATAATCAGCCGATGCGATATAGACCTTATCTCTGTCATGCGTTCCGAATATATAGATTCTGGAATGTTCCAGAAAACGCCCCACGATACTTACAATATGAATATTATCGGTATCCCCCGGTATTCCGCTTCTCAAACAGTTAATACCACGGATCACCATATCGATCTTTACTCCGGCTCTGGATGCATCGATCAGCTTATCTATGATCTTCTTATCTGTCAGCGAATTGATCTTGATTCCGATATAAGCCGGCTTTCCTTCCTTTGCGATCTGAATCTCATTCTCGATCATAGCAATTACTTTATTCTGAAGACATTTTGGTGCAACCAGCAGATGCTCCATATCTTCTACCACGGAACCAAGCAGGATTGCCTGGAATACCTTTGCTGCCTCCTCACCGATCCTTTTATCTGCCGTGATCAGTGACAGATCCGTATATAATCTGGAAGTCTTTTCGTTATAATTTCCGGTTCCCACCTGTGTAATATACTGAATCTCATCTCCAACCTTTCTGGTGATCAGGCATAGCTTTGAATGAACCTTTAAGCCATCTATACCATATACAACATGGCAGCCCGCATCCTCTAATGTCCGACTCCACTCGATATTATTTGCCTCGTCAAATCTGGCCTTTAATTCAACCAGCACATCAACCTGCTTGCCATTTTCGGCAGCTTCGGTCAAAGCCTCTACCACCTTGCTGTTTCTTGCCAGACGGTAAAGTGTCATACGAATAGAGATAACCTCCGGATCGCGGGCAGCCTCCTGAAGCATCTGCAAAAACGGTTTGATGCTCTCATACGGATAGGATAACAATACGTCATGATCCAATATCTGTGGTATGATATGCTCATTGCTCTTTAGCATCGGAGATGCCTGTGGTACACGTCTCTGATAGACAAGCGTTGCATCCTTTCTCAGGATATCCTCAATCTGGAACAAGAAGGAGAGGTCAAGCGGTGCCTGATTTAAGAACACATGCGGTTCCTCCATCTCTGCATACTCGCATACCTGCTTTATCATATCTCCATTAATATCTCGGGATAATTCCAGTCGTACAGGTGCCAGCTTCTTTCTGAGCTTTACGATCTGTGCCATCTTATCTCTGTAATCAAGGTCTTCATCATAGACTGCATTAAAATCAATATCCGCATTTCTCGTTACACGGATCACGGATTTTTCAAGAACCTTATAGCCTTTATAAACCTTTGGCAGAAAATGCAGGATCAGTTCTTCGACCAGCATATAAGTATCATCCTTCGTCGGAATCCGGATCAGTCTTGGGAATACAGAACTGCTGCACGGAATGATTCCGATCTTTTTCTTGTCACTTCGTGTTCCAAGAACCGCAAGCGCATAAATCTCCTGTCCCTTCAAAAATGGAAACGGCTGCTTTCTTCCCACGATCATAACAGATAACAGTGGCACAATCTCTTTCATAAAATATTCTTCCAGATATTTGCTCTCCGATTTTGTAAGTGCTTTGAAATCAGTCAGATGAACGCCTTTCTCTCCAACCTCTTTCATAATAGACGTATAGATGGCATCCTTCCTGTCATTCAACTCGGATACACGCTTTAAGATTGCATCGATCTGCTCTCCCGCTGTCATATTCGTCTTATTCTCCCGAAGCTTCTGGCTTAACAGCTTCTGATCCTCCAAAGAACCGACACGCACCATAAAGAATTCATCCAGATTACTCTGAAAAATAGACAGAAATGTCATCCGCTCACACAATGGAACACAGGTATCTTCTGCCTCCTCCAGCACACGCTCATTGAACTTCAACCATGATAATTCACGATTTTCATACAGTCCGACATGGTTCACCTTTTTTACCGGCTTCTCTTCCTGTATTTTCTCATTTTCTTCCTTCTGCTTATTTTTTCTTCCAAACCGAATACCCTTTACTTTGTTTTTTGATTCATCCTTTCGTATGTCATCATTTGACCAATCCTCAGATACATCCGTATTACCTGTTATGATCGTTACTTTCTCTGTTCCATCTGTAGTTACAGACTCCTGATTTTTCAGATTCTTTTCTTCGTTATTCATTCTTTGAATCGCTCCTGTTATTTTCTCTTTTATGTAATGAAATATTCTTTGAATCGCCATACACCCCCTGTCAGATTACCCGTTGTTTATTGATCGTAAGCCAGAATTTCAGCCCAAGCACCTCTGCCGACTTCCTGCACAGGATCATCCGCTGTAAAAAGATCTCGAAATAATCCATAACGGCACACATGGATTTATCGATCTTTAATTTCAGCTCAATATGTGAATCCTTGATAATCTTCAGTTTGTTTTCTTTTACGGCATAGTTCACTCTGTCATGAATATCAAAAGATGAAATATCCGTATTCCTGACTCTCGAATTTCTCACATCACTTTTATCCGCGATCAGCAATGCTGCTGCGATCGGATTTACCGGAAATGCCGCTGACTCATCATGATTTCCAATTGCTGTTATAATTACAGCTGTGTCCTCCGGATCTGCTCCCATATCGTCCAATATTCGAAATGCCATAACTGCTCCGGACTGTGCATGTCCTTCCCGATTCACAACGTTTCCGATATCATGAAGATACCCTGCGATACTCGCAAGCTCCGCTTCACGTTCTGAATAGCCAAGCGTCAACAATATCTCCCTTGCTGTCTCTGCCACGCGTTCTACATGTGCAAATCCATGCTCCGTATATCCCATTGCGCGCAGAGATTCATCTGCCATCCTTATATATGTCTGAACTGCTTTGTTCTTCTTTACATCTTCAAGTGTTACTTTCATATACCATCTATCTCTCTTCTGCTTCACTGTTCTTCAATTTACACCATCCCGATTTTTGTCGCTATCAAGCATTTGAAAATTCTTTGTAAAATCATGGTAAAATCATTTATTTTCAATGTATTACCGGCATCCCCCAAATAATTTCCCTTATTTCCGGTTCTTTCTGATAACCCCTGAAAAGCATCGGGAAATTTTACATTTCTTTCTAAGTATATGTGATCCGTTGCTTTTCTATTTATGTAAAATATATGTTTATGCGGATTCCTTCTGTATATTTCCTTCTGTATATTTTCTACTGTATATTTTATACTGTATTATCTGATCTATTTTATAGCTGACACAGTAATCCATACATAAAAACAGACAGTCTGTAAGAACCTCAACGGGCCTTATAAACTGTCTGTTTTCATGTTATAAACTATGCTTTGTTTTTGGCTATTGTTTATATCTGTGGATTTTTCTCCATGATACTCATATATGCCGGACGCATGATCCGGTTATTCGTGATCAGCTCCTCGATCCTGTGTGCGCTCCATCCAACGATACGTGCGACTGCAAACATCGCTGTGTAAAGCTCCATCGGGATTCCCAGCATATCATATACAAATCCGCTGTAGAAATCCACATTTGGACTTACACCTTTGAAGATCTTACGCTGCTTTGCGATCAGCTCCGGGGCAAGCTCCTCTATGTTCTCGTACAACCTGAGATCTTTTTCCCTGCCCTTTTCATGAGCCAGCTTAACGACATAATCCTTGAACACCCGCTCTCTCGGATCTGACAGGGAGTATACGGCATGTCCCATACCATAGATCAGTCCCTTATTGTCAAATGCTTCCTTGTTCAGGATCTTGCTTAAGTATGCTTCTATCTCATCTTTATCTTCATAGTCTTTTATATGTTCGCGAATATTATCCATCATTTCCATAACCTTGATATTGGCACCACCATGCTTTGGTCCCTTTAAGGATGACATGGCAGCCGCCATTGTGGAATAGGTATCAGAACCGGAGGACGTAACAACTCTTGTTGTAAAGGTTGAATTATTACCGCCACCATGCTCCATATGAAGGATCAGTGCCGTATCAAGTACCTTCGCCTCTACCTTGGAATATTTCTTATCCGGACGAAGCAGCATGAGAATATTCTCAGCCGTTGACAGATTCTTTGCCGGACGATGGATGAACATACTGTCATTCTTTACATAGTGATTATATGCATTATATCCATATACAGCCAGCATCGGGAATTCGCTGATCAGCTGAATACACTGACGCAGAGAATTATTCACACTGGTGTCCTTTGCATTCTTATCATACGATGCAAGCGTCAGGATACTACGTGTCATGGAATTCATGATATCCTCTGTCGGCGCTTTCATGATAACATCTCTTGTAAAATTCGATGGCAGCGTACGAAGCCCACCGATGATCTTCTCAAATTCATGCTGTTCCTCTGCATTTGGCAGCTCACCCATCAGCAAGAGATATGCCACCTTTTCAAATCCCAGTTCATCTTCTCCCAAGCTTCCGATCAGATTCTCCACCCGATAACCCCTGTACCAAAGTTCTCCGTCACAAGGTACTTTCTTGCCATCCTGCACCTTAGAGGATACAATCTTTGAAATGTTCGTCAGACCGGTCAATACACCAACTCCGCGGTCATCGCGAAGTCCGCGGTTTACTCCATATTCATCATATAATCTTGGTGCGATATAATCATTTTTTTCGCATATCTTTTCCTGTATTGCCACATACTCATTCATTTTCATCAGACTCATCATCATTCTTCACCACCTGCATTTCTTCAATCTCACTCTCCATAACCGTATCCAGCTCCTTCATCAGGATCAACAGATTGATCATATTCTCTTTGCCGAATTTGTTAATTACATTTCCGTAAAAGTCCTTAATGATCGTTTCCTGCTCATGAAGCTGTTTCGCACCGGCATCCGTGATCGTTACATAAGTTCCGTCCGTACCATTTCCATCATGTGACCATTTGACATAACCGCGATCTCTGAGATCCCGGACTGCCTTTGATGTCTTACGGATACTCATCTGCATACGCACCGATAGATCGGTCAGATATGCCTTTCCTCCATAAATAGCGGAATCTCCGCTGATCGCCTCTATACTTTGCAGCGCGACATATTCCGCAACACTTAATTTAGAAAATAAATGCCGTACGGAGTCCCTGCTCATCATGTATTTTCTGTAGGTAAATTCATTCGATAATTTCGTGATATCAATTTCCTGTTCGACTTTCTGTTCCTGCATAAACAACCTCCCTTTCCGGTACACATATAAAAGCCCCTGTTATCGCTCCAACGCATATTGTTTCACTGGATTGTACACGACAATAAGTATAAGTGTCCCTTTGATCTGTCAATTCTCTGTCCCTATGTAGTTTTATTTCCTGATCTTTTTATAGATTTTTCGTATCTGTTCCAAACATGAACGGAACAATGAATGAAAAGATTTTATTGAAATAATAGATTTAGATATACTCTACTTGATATGATAAATGAAACTTCCGGCTTCTGTCAACCGACTTTATCCTTATTTAAGAACTGCGCCGAAGATTTTAGAATTATGATAGAGAGGGATGGCGGCAGACAGGAATCCATGTAAGATACACATATATAGTTTTATTTGCACGTAGCTGCCCTTAATGAATTAAAAATGAATAAGAATATACATATTATTCCGTAAGACGCTTCCGCTCGTATCCTCGTGCAGCGGTACATAAAGTTGCAAAAGACGCAACTTAAGTACCGGCCTCGGATAAGGCTTACTCCATAATAGTATATCTCTCATCCATTTTATTCATTAATGGGCAGCTCAATATTATCTATACTCTACATATGTGTATCTCATTTTATTGCCCTGTCTGCCGCCATACCCTCTATCTATAAAAAGCAGCGTTATAAAAATTTTACAAGTTAAATCTGCCATCGGTACTTTAAGCAAAATGAAAGACAGTATTAATATTATGAAGCAAGCCTGTCCGAATGTCGGTCCTTAGCGATCCGCTGACAGGCGGGAGCTTAGTACCGTTACATGAGGATAGAACGAAAGTGTCTTGCGGAATAATATATAATACTGTCTTTTATTTTGTTTCAAAGACTCCCGGAAGAATCTTATGAAATTTTATAATGCTGCTTTGATCTGCTTATAGATGCCCTCTGCGTCGAGTTCATACTTATGAAGCAGGTCTTTTGCCGGGCCGGACTCACCGAAGGTATCGCGAACACCGATTCTTGTTACCTTAACCGGATTCTTCTCTGCCAGACATTCCATAACCGCTGAGCCGAGTCCACCGATGATCGAATGCTCCTCTACCGTGAACACTCTGCCGGTTGCCTGTGCTGCCTTTACGACAAGTTCCTCGTCAAGCGGTTTGATGGTGTGGATATTGATCACCTGTGCATCGATACCGTCCTCTGCCAGCAGCTTCGCAGCTTCTAAGCTCTCAGATACCGGAAGTCCGGTTGCTATGATCGTGATATCCTTTCCAGGACGTAATTCTACGCCCTTGCCGATCTCAAACTTGTAGGTTGTCTCATCATTGATGACCGGTACTGCCAGTCTTCCAAATCTCATATAGACAGGTCCTACATATTCATATGCTGCCTTTACGGCTGCTCTTGCTTCTACATCATCACATGGATTGATAACCACCATGCCAGGGATCTCTCTCATCAGGGCAAGATCTTCATTACACTGGTGGGTCGCTCCGTCTTCTCCTACGGAGATACCTGCATGGGTTGCTCCGATCTTTACATTTAGATGTGGGTATCCGATACTGTTTCTCACCTGTTCAAAGGCTCTGCCTGCCGCAAACATCGCAAAGGAGCTCATAAACGGCACATATCCACAGGTTGACATTCCGGCTGCGATGCCTGCCATATTACATTCTGCGATACCACAGTCTACATGGCGTTCCGGAAATGCTTTCTTGAAGATTCCGGTCTTTGTTGCTGCTGCAAGGTCTGCATCCAGTACGATCAGGTTCTCATGTTCTTTTCCAAGCTCAACCAATGCATTACCATAGCTGTCTCTTGTTGCGATCTTCTTTACTTCTGACATAACACGTCACCTGCCTTTTCCAGTTCTTCCATTGCAATCGCATACTCCTCGTCATTCGGAGCTTTACCATGCCATCCCACATTGTTCTCCATGAAGGATACTCCCTTACCTTTTACGGTATGGGCGATGATCGCTGTCGGCATTTCCTTGGTTGCCTTTGCTTCCTTGAATGCTGCATCGATCTGATCAAAATCATTTCCGTCGATATTAATTACATGGAAATTAAATGCTTCAAACTTCTTATCGATCGGATATGGGGAACATACATCCTCAACGGTTCCGTCGATCTGAAGGTTATTATTATCTACGATCACTAAAAGGTTATCCAGCTTTCTGTGACCTGCAAACATAGCAGCCTCCCAGATCTGTCCCTCCTGGATCTCTCCGTCTCCACACAGACAGTAGGTTCTGTATTCCTTACCGGACATCTTCGCTGCCAGTGCCATACCGACTGCTGCGGAAAGTCCCTGTCCGAGAGAACCGGATGACATGTCCACACCAGGAATATGCTTCATATCCGGGTGTCCCTGTAAATAAGAACCGATATGACGCAGAGTCAGAAGATCCTCAACCGGAAAAAATCCTCTCTCAGCAAGGGCTGAATAGTAACCCGGTGCTGTATGTCCTTTGGATAATACAAAACGATCTCTGTTCTCATCCTTTGGATTCTTCGGATCTACATGTAATTCCTCAAAATAAAGATAAGTAAAAATGTCTGCTGCCGAAAGTGATCCGCCCGGATGTCCTGCTTTTGCAGAATGTACGGAGGAAATAATTCCTTTACGGATGTCAACAGCCTTTTTTTGAAGGTCTAGTTTGTTCATGTCTTTCTCCATTTCGTTTTATTTTCATTTTTATAATTGTCCCAGCACTTTTCCGATCTTGTCAGCGATCAGAAGATCTGCCTGACCGTCCGTCTGTGTCGGTGACATATTAATAACTACCAGATGTTTTCCCCTGAAATACCGAACCAATCCGGCGGCAGGATAAACAACCAATGAAGTTCCGCCAATGATCAATGTATCTGCTTCCGAAATATACCGGATTGCATTCTCGATATCGTCATTGTTCAGACCCTCTTCATATAATACTACATCCGGCTTAATTATTCCACCACAACTGCATTTTGGCACACCATCTGATTGAATAATATAATCCAGATCGTAGAATTTGTGACATTTTGTACAATAATTTCTGTGAATAGAGCCATGCAACTCGATCACATTCTTACTTCCTGCCATCTGATGCAGACCATCAATATTCTGTGTTACGATCGCTGCAAGCTTGCCCTGTGCTTCCAGTTCGGCAAGTTTTTTATGTGCCGTATTCGGTTTTGCATCCCGATAAATCATTTTATCTTTATAAAACCGGTAAAACTCTTCAGGATCACGCATATAGAAGCTATGGCTGATGATCGTTTCCGGCGGATATTTGTATTTCTGGTTGTAGAGTCCGTCTACACTTCGAAAATCCGGAATTCCACTCTCTGTAGAAACACCTGCCCCACCAAAGAAAACCATACGTTCGGATTCTTCAACAATTTTTTTTAACCTTGCTATTTTCTCATTCACCTGTTCCATATATCAATCTCCCTTCTGCATAATATATAAACAGGCAATAGCGAAACTGCCTGATCCAGCGTTTTACTATTGCCTGTTATTACCGTATCATGGCATAGCCGTAACCTCAATCGTTACCTTACAGGTACTCTCGATCGTATATGTATCGCTGTCTTCTATCGACAGCTCAACAGTATTTGTTCCCACGGACAATGTCTCTGCATCAACTATAATCTTTAAGTCCTTCGCAGTAAGCTTGGACACTTCATCTGACAGACCGGATATCACAACCGTATTCCCCTCCGGGAACTGAATCGAGTAATCATAATCGGTCATTTTATTATTGATCGTAATGTCTTCTGCCGATACCGTCATCGTTCTGCTGATATTCCGCTCAATCGTGACACGCACACTGATACTTGTATTCTCATCAGCAAGTACAACGCCTTCAGGCAGATATTTTGCAACCTCAATCGTACTTTCAAGATCCTCATTACATCCGGCTACATCAATGTCATCTATCTTTATCTCTGTCAGATTCTGTAACACATCTGCAGGACCGCCGACCGTAATCTCACTTGGAACATATTCTACATTGACAACTTTGTAGTTCTCCGCCGGGACACCTGTTGTCTCAATCTTGACAGCTACCTTTTTCGTCTTATACACCGGTACAGTTACCAAGATTCCCGTGGCCTTGCTTTCCAACTTCTTACCGGATATCTCTTCACCATTCGCATCATAGAAGATCGGTGTGCATGTTGCTGTTACATCAGATGATCGTCCTGATACATCCACCTGCACCTCTGCTTTTTCTATCCGTTCGATCACACTTGCCGCACCTTTAACCGTTATCAGATTTGGTGTAGATACCGGAACACCTGTTGTGTATCCCTTTGCAGTCTCTCCTTTTGTAGTTACCGTTACAGGAAGGGATGCTGTCTGTTCTTCCTCCAGTTCAACCTGAAGCACATTATCTACGATCGTAATACTGATGTTATTATTAACGGACGGAGAATTTGCTGTTACTGTAATGTTGACAGCATTTGTGATCGATAATTTTGACATGTCTGCAACTGCAGTAAAATCAGATGCCCCAAGCGAATTCACAACAGATCGTCTGCCCTTTATAATTATGTCTACCGTTTCACCGGATACAATATCGTACAACTGATTCTTATCCGTGATCGCATCTGTATTTATCAAAGTAACCGGTATATCTTTGATCTGCCGTGTAGTTGAATAGTCATCTACATTCAAAACAGTCACCCATACGATAAATCCAAGGATCAATGACAGAAGTTTCAGTCCCCAATTACTGAATAATTTATCTTTCATCACTGTCAGCCTCCTTTCTGTTGTCAGAAGACCTTCCGTTTTTTATATTATTCGAGTCCGTCTTTTTCCCGGTACTTTTCTTTGTACTCTTACGTCTACGTTTACTGTCTTTCAGGCGACGTTCATCTTTCTTCTTTACATCATCCTGACTCAAAAGCTCCAGATGCTTACGAACACTCTCTGTATCCAGATTCCGATACAGTTCTCCGCCCTTTGCGATCGATATCGAACCGGTCTCCTCAGATACGATAAGCGTCACGCTGTCTGATACCTCACTGATACCAACCCCTGCACGATGTCTTGTTCCCAGTTCCTTATTAATAGAAAGATTTGCAGATAACGGAAGATAACAGGTTGCCGCAATAACTCTGTTATTTCTAAGAATAACCGCACCGTCATGGAGCGGTGTATTATGCTCAAATATGTTAAGCAGCAACTGGTTGGTAACCACCGCATCAATCGGAATTCCTGTATCAATATACTCGCCAAGAGCAACCTTATCTTCAATTACGATCAAGGCTCCTGTCCGATTTGCAGAAAGAACCGTCACGGTCTTGATCAATTCGTATATCGTTTTATCAGACAGTCCTCTTTCTTCTGTATCCTCGTGCATGATGTAGTCAAAAAACTTCTTTCGTCCCAATGTTTCAAGTCCACGACGGAACTCCGGCTGAAACAGAATGATCACCGCCAGAATACCGATGCTGAATACATTTTTTAAAATATACAGAATCGTATTGAACTGCAATAAAGATGCAAGCATGGTAAATAAAAATATCAATACAATACCTTTTAACAACGTCCAAGCACGACTGCTCTTAAACCAAAGCAGTATTTTATAGATGACATACGAGAGTATCAGGATCTCAATAATATCACTAACATCCGGTCTGGTAATATAAAACCAGTCAAAATAGGTCTTTAAAAAAGCCATAAGCTTATCCATTTGATATCTCTCCTTTCCACAAGCTGTTATAAGTCAGGCAAAGCCTGAGCCGTGATCTGTTGTCATATACAGTTATGACCTGACAATATAGTCAGGTCATATGCAGGAATTTCTATTATCTGGTAACACCACTAATCGTATCGTCCTCCATAGAGTCCTGTGATGAGGCGTTGATCTTTCTTACACTTTTCTGTTGTTTTGCCATAACGATCTTCGGAACAGCTTTAACATAGTAGTAATATTCGTCGTCTTCAAACTGTGTATTCTCAACTCTTGAATAATCCACAACTGTTTTAAAGAACTGTACGATCACTCCGATGATCACTGCACATACGGAACCAAGCAAAATCTGTCCAACCGAAATACTTGCCTCTAAAACGACATTTCCAATCAGGAAAAGAATAATTTCAAATAAACCACCGACAATGATAGCCGCATACCATGAATATTCTACAGACATCCGGTAGATAACATATACGATCACCAACACAACTGCAAATACTGCAACTGTGAGCAATAAATTCTTATTATCAATCAAATGCTGGAATATATATTTGTAACTTTCAAGCATATTTTCCGGATCTGTTGATTTCTCCAGTTCCTTCAGATAACCTGCCGCATCCAGTGAGAAATAATAAAATATTGCACCGAATGCCATCGGTACGATCGCTGTAGGTCCAACGATCATGCCTGCCAGAACAGGAAGCAGATACTGCAGCTTCAGTACAAAGAACAGCGGAGCATACATCATGATCCATGTTGTTTTCGGGAAGAAACGGATATACAGACAATACATCACAATAAATATGATGATAAATGATATTCCGATCTCCTTGCTTGCGGAAAAATAATTCATAAATGCAATTACTCCGCCAAATACATATCCAAGTCCATCCGGAACAAACGCACATACTACCGATAACAGGAAAATGATCAATCCGCTGGATGCTGTCTCATTATGTCCCCCTGTTATATGTACGATCGACCAAAACATCAGCAGTGCAAGCACAAATCTGATCACCGGTACCACGATCTTATCATATTTACTGCAGAAATTTTTTATACCATCTCGAAAACTCAGCAATGATGCCATGATTACTTCCTCCTTTTCTTTCCTTTGGTCTTATCCTCATTATCATAAAATGCGATCAGTTTTTTAAGATCCTGATTGTATCTTATAATATGAGGTTTTGCCTTGGCGTATCTATGGGAGTATAGAAACCATGCAAGAACCATAAATAATATACATACAAGTGCATATACGATCAATAGCTTATAGGCCATACCAAGCAGATCAAGATCTACCAGCTCTGTAATCAGCTTACCCATGTTATAATAAATATATGCCGCTACAACTATCACAAACAGGATCGTTGTAGACACTAAGGTTTTCAGGCAATTATATTTTACATAATCTGATTTGAAGTATCTGCCTTTTTCCAGATCTTCTTTTCCCGTTGATTGTTCATACATGGCAAGTCTGGTCATTAATCTGACCTTTTCTTCGTTTACCATCTTGTTTTCTCCTACTTCTTTTCTAACTATAAAAATCAGCTTTTGTTATTATAATCCATACGAAAAGAATAAGCAAGCATACGCCGGAAAAAGTTTCTTAAATAGAATTAACGCCTTGATTAAAAGAATGCCATGGCCCAGGTAAGGCAGACAGAAATGGTGGGTTGGTTGAGACTTGCTTCATTTCCGAGAAAGGCACACATGCTCGATCCGCTCATGCTCTTGTGCAAACTCGCCCTCCTGGCTCAGACATGCACCCGCATTCGCTGGCAATGTGATCTTTCTATTCGGAAATTATGCAAATGTCACAACCAACCCACCATCTCTATCTGTCTTACCCGGGTATATGGATAAACAGCCTTAAAAATATTTCTTGAGTTCAGCAAATACCGGTTTCAGGCGGTCAGCGCGAAGGTCGAAGTCCATCTCCTTGTATGACCATGCCGCACGACCGATACCGTATTTTACAAATACTTCATGGATGGCTTTATACCATAATACAGTGTTTGCCGGGTCTGCGTTTTCGATCACGCCATATTCTCCGCAATAAAGTGCTACGTTTCGTTCCTTTGCAACAGCGATCGCATCGGCAAACAGATCTTCAAAATATGCTGAATCAAGATTTCCCTTATAATCAAGGATCGACAGCGTTCCGGCAAGCTTTGCAGGCAGGTGTGCTTTTGCATATGCACAAAAATCTTCCATGCTGCCTTTGAATTCCATATGATAATCCGCCGGCATGTCATCTACCCACTGTGCGCCCTGATGTGTAAAAAGAAGAGGGTCATAGCTGTGGAAATTATATATGATATGTTCATCCATCGGCATCGGAATATCTCTGACTGCCTGCACGCTGTTATGCCAGTAACCACCGATCAGAATATCAGTTGTCGGTGCATATGCACGGATGCGTTCTACACACTTTGGTGCGATCTCTGCCCATACGGCACCATCTTCTTTATCTACTACTTCATTTAATAATTCAAATGCAACTTTATCTCCATATCCGCCAAAGCGCTTTGCAAATTCTTCCCATAATCTGTAGAAGCGTTCCTGAAGAGCTTCGTTTCCAAAAAATCCACTCTGTTTTTCTCCCGGATCAAAGGAATAACCGGCGGTCTTATGCAGATCAAGGATCATATTGAAACCATATTTATGTCCCAATTCCAGCGCGCGTTTGATCCGTGCAAAACCTTCTTCCTTATACTGTCCGTCTTCTGTCTCTACCAGATTATAATCCACCGGCAGCCTGAGATGATCCAGTCCCCAGCTTGTAAGCTCTTTAAAATCATCTTCCGTAATAAAATTATTGAATCTGTCCTCGGAATAATCACACTGGGAAAACCAGCCTCCCAGATTAACACCCTTCTGATACCCTTTCCATGTCTTCATATGCATGATCTCCTTTTCATTTAGCAAATAATAAATTGTAATTGTTATTTTCTGAATTTATGATACTATAAATGCATATGTATGGAATATAACATATCCGATTTTTATATCAAATAGCTGACCTTCATTGTTCTGATTGTATTTTGGGTGATGTACAATCCGTTCATTTGAAAAAGTACTGCTTGTATGCAAATATTTTTTATAGCTGTATATTATATGAAAGGAGTATTTCCATGAATAAAGAATTACAGAAACTGTTATTAACGCAGCAGGAGGAACAGTCTTATCACCTGCCGATGGAGGCAGAGTATTCATTTTACCGGCGGATCGCAAATGGGGATATGGAGCTACTGAAACTAAATATGAATGCAGATACCATGGAAGGCATGGGAAAGCTGTCTTCATCCCCACTGCAAAACAAAAAATACCACCTGGTCATTCTGACTGCCATGATCACACGTTTCTGTATCGAAGCCGGGTTGGATCCGGAACAGGCCTATACTTTAAGTGATATGCATATCCGAAAGATCGATGCATGTCTGACACCGGAACAACTGGATCCGCGAAAAGGGGCTGTTGTGAAGGATTTTGTACTTGCCATGCACGAGCTTCATAACAGTCCCGGACTGTCTTATCATGTCATGCAGGTCGTCTCCTACATTAACAGCCATATCACAGAACCGATCCGGGTATCGGATGTCGCCGATGCAGTGAAGCTCCACCCGGACTATCTGACCCGTCTGTTCAAAAAAGATATGAACTGCAGTCTCTCACAATATATCATAAAAGAAAAATGCAGGGCGGCCCGCTACATGCTGTTAAACAGCCAGGCAAGCTGTACAGAAATCAGTTCATTTCTGTATTTTGCGTCCTGCAGTCATTTTGTAAATTGTTTTAAAAAAGAATATGGTCTGACACCGAATGCTTACCGCAAGCAGATGGGCGGTCTGTCAAATGATCGAAGCGATACGTTCTAATACAACAGCTAAACCTCTCCCCATCTTTCCTACCAATCGCATTGCGTATTATGCGAATTAATTTTGGTCGCAGCCCCCACACAAGGCGGGAACTGCGACGGTCGGCCCAAATTTTTTCCTTTATTTCTTCCCCCACTTTTCTGGTTTTCCTGTTACACCTCGGTGAGAATTTACAGATTGAGTTTTAAATTACCATGAGGTTTTCTTTATTACTCCACCACACACTTTCCTGCCTATTCCGTATTTAATAAAGGTATTTATTTGGTTTGATGAATACAAAATTACTTTTTATCTATTTTCCCATAAAATATAATCAAGGTGAAGAATTCAAATTCTTCACCTTGGTTGTTATTATTATTTTCAGATTATTTTCCTTTTTTATTTCAGAGAACTAGGTTCGGTGCCGTAAAAAGGAATCAAAACTGTATTAACAGTACAATATTAATATAATAGTGTCAATAATTAGTCCTCATACGAAACGCCTGCCGTAACTGAGGCATACTTCTTTCCGTATATATTTACCAAATCTCCACTTTTTTCCGGAGTACACTTTACACTGTATGGATCATAGGTCCTAACCACATGAATCTTCATCATTTCGTTGCAAACTGTACACCTAACATTCATATCGCACTCGGACCATTCTGGGGTGATTGTGGTTGGAACATAGGCGTATTCGGCAGGAATAATGGTAGTACCAAGGTGGACATGTGTAACAGTAGATTGTCCATGAGATGGATAATTAATCATATGTTTCGTTAATCCATTAATGTCTGAATAATAAAAATACTTAAAGTATTCGCTACCTTCCACCAGTGCGGTCCACTTACCATCCCCGTCCAGATCTACCCACGGCTCTCCTTCCTTCGGTTCCTTTTCCCAAACACATGTCAAGCATACATACACGCTTGTAGTTGTATAGTTTTCTTTTTTATGTTCTGGCGTAACTTCTTTATATACATTTTCAACAACTGCATCATGCTTTACATAGTTCGTATCTTTTAACATGGTATGATCTTCTGCCAAAGGCGACCACTGGTGCGTGTGAGCCGGAATTGTATCATCTGTCTTACCGTTATTATTTTCACCTGTATTGTCTGATTTTCCACTATTGGAATTATCTGGAGTTTTTGTTTCAATCTTTGTTTTTGTACATGTTCCATCCGCCTTAATCGTGAACTTGTAATTACCGGATTTTACTGTCTTGGCAGTCTTAATCATTGATCCGTTCTTATCTACATAAAAATATTTTCCTTGGATCTTTATCCGGTCATTCTTATGTTTTGCAAGACTCTGGGCTTTCCAAGAGCCTCTTGACCCCTTATAATATTTCTTTCCCGTCAGCTTTACAGATGCCGTACCGGTTCCGGAAACATAATAAGTATAAACACCTGACACCTTTTTCCAACCGGATTTCAGTACAATCTTTCCTTTTGAATTAACAAAAAAAATCTTCTTCCCGATTGTTTT
>NZ_QTMQ01000002.1:140052-144040 GCF_003604095.1 Clostridium sp. AF15-41 | reverse complement strand
AGTACAATCTTTCCTTTTGAATTAACAAAAAAAATCTTCTTCCCGATTGTTTTGGCTTTATTCTTATAGGAAGAAAGTGATTTTTTTACGAACTTCTTGCCGGAAAAATGATACCAATACCCACCGGAAATCTTCTCGGTTACATATCCCTTTGAGCCAACATAATATACATACTTCCCGTTCTGATTTTTCTTCCACCCGGTCTTTTTATCTGTTTTTCCGGATGCATTTTTGTAATAATACTTATTGTCATTTTTTTTGATCGTACAAGTAGCTGCCGAAAGTTCTGCCACTTTCTTATCCGTCTTTTCATATGCTGAAATTGTTGCTGTATCATCTGCGGCAGCATATACCACCCCTGACATTGTGAAAATCAATGTAAATGTAATCAGCAGACTTAATAATTTCTTTACTCTCTTCATTCGTTTATCCCCTTTCTCACTTTATGCGTATAATAATACTACTAATAAAAATGTAGCACAATATTTTATTTCTCTTTCTCAGACAATGTCGGATGCTGCATATAAAATATTTCCTTTTGCCTGTCTATCTCTGCTTTCAACTGCTCTTTTGTCGGCAAATATGTGAGATATTTTGACATAAAAAGCCTGTCATTATCATGCAATACTGAATACCTTGCTATATCCTCATCTGTTTCCGCACAAAGCAATATTCCAAGTGTAGGATTATCGCCCTCTTTACATTTTAGTTCATCATACATACGAACATACATATCAATCTGTCCTACATCCTGATGTGTAATTTTTCCCATTTTTAAATCAATAAGCACATAACATTTTAATTCAATATTATAGAAAACAAGATCTATAAAATAATCTTCTGTCTCAGTAACAATATGCTGCTGTCTGGCAACAAAAGCAAATCCCTTTCCCATCTCCATCAGGAAATCTCTGATATGTGTCAAAATTGCAGACTCCAAATCACTCTCAATATAAGAATCTTCATTTTTAAAGCCTAGAAACTCTGCAACAATCGGACTTTTTAGAAGTTCAAATTTATTTTTTTGACTTTCCGTTGTTTTCTGTATCATCTCTTTAATAACTGCATCTTTTTTAGGTGACTGCATTAGTCTGTAATAATATTGTGTACTGATATTTCTGTCTAAAGTTCTAACGCTCCAACCTTCTGTTGCTGCTTCGTTCATATACCATAACCTGGCATTTTCATCTGGCACACGTAAAAGTGCTCTAAAATGAGACCAATTTAGATTGTGAACACATGTGTTCACAATTTGCTCATCAGAAAAAGCAAGATAAAATTTACGAAAATATTGCAAATTTCTTTTTGAAAAACTTTTTCCATATTCCTTTGTAAGTTCATCTGCCAATGCCTCGATTAAAGCCTGACCATATTTTGCTCTTTCTTTTCCATCCTGCTCCTGCTCCACAATACGCTTACCAACATGCCAATAGGTGAGTACCATAGCCTTATTGGCTGCATTATAAGCTACTTCACGACCAGATGAAATAATTCCCTTTATATCGGCAATCACCTCCTGATAGTTCACAATATCATTTGGCATATTAACTAACCTCTCTTTCCAGTTTTATCCGGCACATACATAACAGCTTGTCTTAGTCCACCTGCCACCGTCTCTCCAATTTTGATTGTAACTTATTTTTCTATGCCTGACAACAGCTAAACCTCTCTCCATCTTTCTTGCCGGTCGCATTGCGTATTATGCAAATTAATTTTGGTCGCAGCCCAAATTTTTTCCTTTATTTCTTCCCCCACTTTTCTGGTTTTCCTGTTACACCTCGGTGAGAATTTACAGATTGAGTTTTAAATTACCATGAGGTTTTCTTTATTACTCCACCACACACTTTCCTGCCTATTCCGTATTTAATAAAGGTATTTATTTGGTTTGATGAATACAAAATTACTTTTTATCTATTTTCCCATAAAATATAATCAAGGTGAAGAATTCAAATTCTTCACCTTGGTTGTTATTATTATTTTCAGATTATTTTCCTTTTTTATTTCAGAGAACTAGGTTCGGTGCCGTAAAAAAATTATATAAAAAGGAATCAAAACTGTATTAATTATAACATATTGATATAGTGGTGTCAATAATTAGTCCTCATACGGAACTCCTGCTGTAACTGAAGCGTACTTATTTCCATATATGTTTACCAAATCTCCACTTTTATCTGGAGTGTAAGTTGTTTTAAATCCAACTCTGACTGCATGTTCGGTCATTTTCTCGCCGCACACCGTACATCTCCGGTGTTCATCCCACTCGGACCATTCTGGGGTGATTGTGGTTGGAACATAGTCGTATTCGGCAGGATGATGATTTATACTGGTAACAACTCGTGTTTCCGTAGGCTTCGTATGTCCAGTTTCTTTTTTGTGTTTTTCATAATCAATAACACATTCTGGAAAATAAACCCATCCCTCTACCGGAGCTGTCCATACTCCATCACCATCAAGATCAGTCCATTCTTCTCCTTCCTTTGGTTTTTTATTCCACACACATGTTAAACAAACTGTTTTATCCTCCCATATTTTTTCATCCCAAGCCGGTTTAATTTCAGTGTATATATATTTCACTATTGCATCATGCTTTACATAGTTCGTATCTTTTAACATAGTATGATCTTCTGCCAAAGGCGACCACTGGTGCGTGTGAGCCGGAATTGTATCATCTGTCTTACCGTTATTATTTTCACCTGTATTATCTGATTTTCCACTATTGGAATTATCCGGAGTTTTTGTTTCAATCTTTGTTTTTGTACATGTTCCGTCCGCCTTGATCGTGAACTTGTAATTACCGGATTTTACTGTCTTGGCAGTCCTAATCATTGATCCGTTCTTATCTACATAGAAATACTTTCCTTTGACCTTGATCCGGTCATTCTTGTACTTCTTTAAACTCTGGGCTTTCCAAGATCCACTTGACACCTTGTAGTATTTCTTTCCCGTCAGCTTTACAGATGCCGTACCGGTTCCGGAAACATAATAAGTATAAACCCCTGACACCTTTTTCCAGCCGGATTTCAGTACAATCTTGCCTTTTGAATTAACAAAAAAAATCTTCTTCCCGATTGTTTTGGTTTTATTCTTATAGGAAGAAAGTGATTTTTTTACGAATTTCTTGCCGGAAAAATGATACCAATATCCACCGGAAATCTTCTCGGTTACATATCCCTTTGAGCCGACATAATATACATACTGCCCGTTCTGATTTTTCTTCCACCCGGTCTTTTTATCTGTTTTTCCGGATGCATTTTTGTAATAATACTTATTGTCATTTTTTTTGATCGTACAAGTAGCTGCCGAAAGTTCTGCCACTTTCTTATCCGTCTTTTCATATGCTGAAATTGTTGCTGTATCATCTGCGGCAGCATATACCACCCCTGACATTGTGAAAATCAATGTAAATGTAATCAGCAGACTTAATAATTTCTTTATTCTCTTCATTCATTTAACCCCTTTCTCACTTTATGCGTATAATAATACCACTAATTAAAATGTAGCACAATAATTCTCAGAAAACAATGGCGATGTTTAGTTATTCTGAAAATTTAAGGGGCAACATATTCGCTTGTAAATTGCGTATACATCCTGTTCTGTCGGACACCATTCGTCATTCTTGATCTGCCTAAATTTTTTATTAAATTCCAAGTTCTGGAATCCGCTCCCCCAGTGATGCGTTTTACGACTTATTAAGGTAAGAATGTACCATGTGGATTTTACTTGTCATTCATTTTGTCATCGTCCTTATCCGTTAGCTTCATCTAACAATTTTCCACATGTGGAAAATTTAACCACATGTTATTTCATTTCTCTTAATTGCCGATATTGTATTTATATTTCTTAACCAAATCCTAACCATTCTAGAATTGACAATCCAAAGCTCTATGAACTATAATAAACTAAGTCCTTTAATTACACCTTCTGGTTTACGTTTTATCTAACCAGAAGGGATTTTTAATTTATTCTTTTATAGTCGTTATAATCATCC
>NZ_QTMQ01000002.1:138905-140042 GCF_003604095.1 Clostridium sp. AF15-41 | reverse complement strand
TTCTCTTTTATATAATTTATAGAAAGTTCTATATATATAATACTGGTAATTTACTAAAAATTATAAGTAACATTTTTAATTTTTTTGTTTTTTTTGCAAAAATATTTGCATATCGCCTTTTAAACATTTACTTACCAAAAGTTACATCAAACAGTACCATTTATTACATTTATGAACTTTTCTCTTTTATTTCTGATATGGTAGTTATGTCGACAAATCAGGTACCGGAAATTAAGAGGAATTTTTATGTATAATAAGGATACAAACACCACTTCACAGAACTCAAATACCAAACATACAACGTTCAATATTTATCAGCTTTTTCCACAACGAACGGAAGATGAATGCCTTACAGAGTTAAAACAATACCCAGAACTTTATTGGACATATAAGAACTGGCCTGATGACTGGAAAAAACGTTTTATGGAATTTATGGAAGGCAAAAAAAGTCTGCCACTAACCTATGATCCATTTTTCAAAAAAATTTTCAACCCGGATATATACCCGGAACGATTATCACAACTGATCAGCAGTATTATCGGCACAAATGTAACCATTAAATATATTCTGTCAAATGAAAACAGCATGCTTCCATCAACTTCTCTCCTACTTCTGGATATTATCGTCCAGTTAGAAGATGGTTCTATCGCAAATGTAGAAATACAAAAAAATCCATACACATTTCCCGGTGAGCGAATGTCATGCTATTCCGCCGATCTACTACTTCGCCAATATACACGCGTAAAAAGCAAACTTGGGAAAGATTTCACATATAAGGATATGAGAACTGTTTATACAATTGTTATGTATGAAAAGAGTCCAAACGAATGTCTGAAAGACCGTTTCGCAAATATCTATCTGCATCATGGCAGAACCATTTTTGATACTGGTGTAAATCTGAATCTTTTACAGGAATACTATGTCGTTAACCTTGACGTATTTAAAAATAGCAAGTATGCTAAAGATATCAACGAACTAAATGCATGGTTGTCTCTGCTAACCGCGGACTCTACAGACAACCTTGCCACACTGATATCCAACTATCCATGGATGGAATCTATATGCCAGGATATATCTGAATATCTGTATCGCCCTGAGGAGGTTATTAGTATGTTTTCAAAAGCATTAAAAAAGATG